>JALOMU010000479.1 GCA_025455285.1 Flavihumibacter sp. | reverse complement strand
GCCTTCTTCTCTTTCTTGCGGAAATACCCTCTGAATAGAAAATTATGCTGCAGGGCAGTCATGTTTTCATTGAAGGTGGCAGTGCTTTTTTCGATATTGTTCAGGCTGCGATGAAGGCTGCCCGTCATGCTCGTGTCTGATAAGATGGCATTCGCCGGACCCTTACCTTCTTTGATCTCATTTTGAACCCCGGAGATCAGGTCGTTAACTTTTTGAGTCATAGTAACTGTTTGCTGACTGGTTTGTTCCAACTGTGCCAGGGTTCTTTCCAGTTGGCCACTCATCACGGTATCATAGATCAGGTGTTGAACCAGTCCGCGTTCCTGTTTCAGGTCATGAATTACCTGGTTTAATTCTTCTGTCAGTTGCCGCGTTGAAACAGATGCCTGCTCAATATTGCTGAGGCTAGCTTTAATGGATACCGCCATGCTGCTGTCCTCCAGTAATTTCCAGAGCGCACTGCTGTTGTTAAATCGGCTGATGGTTTGCACCAGTTCAGCAGATAATACGGCTGCATTCTGATTGGTGATAGATAATGTCTCCAGTACGGCATCTGTATCTATGGTTTTTTTCGTAGCAATCTCATCTCCTTCCTGTATAGGTTCAGCCGGGCCATCACCTGGTACCAGATTTACTACTTTGTTGCCAATTAGTCCTTCTGTACCAATTGAAGCCAGCGAATTTTTCAGGATATGTTTGGATGCCTCTTTATCGATCAACAATTCAAACTGGATGGTGGTATCATTGATTAGCTTCACGGTCTTAACTGTACCTGCCTGGATACCTGCATACCGAACATTGTTGCCCGGAACCACACCACCGGCATGGCGAAAATGGGTTTTAACCAAAATAGAAGCGCGAAACAGTTGCTGATTTCTGCCAATAAGATAGAGGGACAGCACGAGGAATAGCAGTCCGCTGATGGTGAAGAGTCCGAGTTTAACCAGGTTGATTCTTTTGTCTTATTCAAAATACGGTAAAATAACCGGATCGGTAGTTGCTTTTAATTCATCAAACTCCCCTTCAGCATAGGCAATACCATCCACCAGCAGGATCATGCGGTCGGCGGTACGCTGGATACAATTCATATCATGTGATATGATGATGGAAGAGGTATTGTATTTTTTCTGTAGCGCATTCATCAGGTCGCTTATTTCTTTGGAAGTGATAGGATCTAATCCAGTGGTAGGTTCATCATACAGGATAATTTCCGGTTTCAGGATCAGGGTGCGTGCCAGTGCGATACGTTTCCTCATCCCACCAGATAACTCTGCCGGCATTAAATCAACTGTATGTGCGAGTCCTACATTTTCCAATGATTCCATTATCAGTTCCTCTGTTTCTTTGTTATCGAGTTCCATCCAGTGACGGCGTAAGGGAAACTCCAGGTTTTCGCGAACCGTCATGGAATCATAAAGTGCATTTGACTGAAACAGAAAGCCAATCTTCACGCGCAGGTGATCCAGTTCATCCTGGTTGAGGGAACTGATGGTTTCGCCCAATACGGTTATTTCTCCTTCATCCGGTTGCATGAGCCCGATAATGCATTTGATCAGCACAGACTTGCCACTACCGGATTTGCCCAACACTGCCAGGTTTTCTCCTTTGTTCAATCGGAGGTTAAATCCTTTCAATACCTGGTTACTTCCAAAACCTTTGTACAGATCCTGTATTATGATTGCTGCTTCCATAGTTGACATACTGTTTTCTTTTAATTAAGTCCGAGTATATCTGTTACCTGTACAGCAATCAAATCCAGTATAAAAACCATCAGGCTGCCAAGCACCACTGAGCTGTTCGCACTATGTCCAACACCTTCTGTCCCTTTACTGGAATTGAATCCCTTAAAGCAACCGATGATTCCAATGGCAAATCCAAAGAAATAAGATTTTATGAAGGCAGGGAGTACATCTCCAAAGCTTAGGTTATTAAATACCTGCGTATAATACAAACTGAAACTCGTAGTGGCTTTGATATTTACACCAAGATAAGCTCCATACAGGGAAATGGCATCGCCCAGTAACACCAGTATCGGTAACATAAAAGTGGTAGCCAGTACGCGGGTTACTACCAGGTATTTAAAGGGATTTGTACCACTTACTTCCATGGCGTCGATCTGTTCGGTCACTTTCATACTGCCCAGTTCTGCACCAATGCTGCTTCCGATTTTACCGGCAAAAATGAGGGCTGTAATAACCGGACCAATTTCACGTACGATAGCAATTCCAACCATTGCAGGTAATTCACTCTCTACACCATAGTCGATTAACGACGGGCGTAATTGCATCGTGAGTACGAGGCCCATGATAAAACCAGTGAGACCAACCAGGGGCAATGATTTGTATCCGATCATATAACACTGATGAATAAACGCAGCCCATTCGTACCGGGGACGAAATACTTCCCGGAAGAATCTTCCCGTGAATTGTGCAATGGCTCCGGCTTCTTCCAGGAATCGCCTGGTATTGGGTGGTAGTGTCATAATTGGGTGATCAAAAATTACAAAACTTATCGGATAAAGCCGGGTAATTCGCGCAGGCGGCTTGCATCTGGAGGGTTCAGCATCAGTTCCGATACTGCCAGCAGCAGTGATTTTTTCGCCGTATACAGCTCCCTGTTATAGTTAACAAGGGTAGATAGTTCGATATCTGTCAATTCCTGGCTCCGGTTTTTACCATAGAGCTCCATAATGGAATGCTGGTATTGCTCAGCCAGCTCCGTAAATGCTTTCTTCAACTCTTCACTGGTAGCTGGTTTTTCTCCCGTTAGAAAAGGAGTTAGTTCCAGTAGAAATTCTCCCATACGTTCCCTGCTCATCTGGTAATAACCAAACTTACTATCGTTGGAAGAATTGCGCAGCAAATCTGCATCCAGTCTTGCATCCTTCAGGCTTTTGGCTCCATACATGCCATTTCGAAGTGCAGCTACCAACTGGTCCAGCAAAACAGTATCCTCTTTATCAGTAATAGATGCCTGCAGTTGTACATAATATTGCTGAATATCACCATGTACATCTTTCAGGTAATCGTACCGGTCGTCAGCATTGGCAAATTGATGGCTGGGTTTC
>JALOMU010000045.1 GCA_025455285.1 Flavihumibacter sp. | reverse complement strand
TCGAAACCATCTAAGCAACTGTCTAATGAGATTTATTTTTCTGTTTATCGTGTTAAGCATGCAATCCTTGCCCGGGATCTCTCAATATTCCATTAATGGGAAAATTGAATCGGAATCCAGGGAACCAATAACAGGCGCTACCGTTCAACTTCAATCAAAACAAAAAACATATTCAGCTTCCAGCAATGAGCAGGGTGATTTTTTATTCGCGGACATACAAAATGGACGATATAGTTTAAAAGTATCTTCCATCGGGTATGAAGAATTTGTAGAAACAATTGTAGTAGATGGGAGATCAGCCGCTAATAATCTTAAGATCCGGCTTATTCAAACCAATGCTTTACTGCAATCTGTTGAAGTAACTGGAAGAACATCCAGAAAATA
The DNA here is from genome assembly GCA_025455285.1 of Flavihumibacter sp. Taxonomy (GTDB): domain Bacteria; phylum Bacteroidota; class Bacteroidia; order Chitinophagales; family Chitinophagaceae; genus Flavihumibacter. Next base: position 9,983 of record JALOMU010000045.1, on the reverse strand, counting down.
CACCAGTGATTATTCTTTCGGTGCTACCAAAACCGCCACCTTAAATAAAGATATTCCGCTCGGAATTTCCACCATTACGAAAGAGCTTATAGAGGATCGCCAGGCTTTTCAACTTGCCGATGCAGTGAAAATAGCAAGCGGTGTAATTCCTTCCAGTTATTACAATCAATATGCTATCCGTGGTATCAGCCAAAATGAAGAAGGTCAGATTATCAATGGCATGCGTACCCGCCAGTATTATTTCCTACAACCGCTTACGACTAATATTGAACGGGTAGAAGTTATCAAAGGGCCGGCCAGTGCCAGTTTCTCGAGCGTGGATCCAGGTGGTAGTATAAACCTTGTTACAAAAAAACCGTTGAATGTTTCCAGGAAGCATATCAGTGTAAGTGCAGGAAGTTTCAGTACCATTCGCGGTACATTGGATTTTACAGGTCCGCTTAACGATTCCAAAACACTCTTATACAGGTTAAATGCGGCCTACCAGGAAGCCAAAAGTTTCAGGGATCTCGTAGGTCAGAAAAATCTCTTGCTTTCACCTTCTTTCAGTTATATACCATCTAAAAAAACAGCCATCAATGTGGAATTGATATATTCCAACAACGATGGAAAACTGGATCGCGGCCAACCCATATTTGGTGCCATAGCAGGACAGACCAAATTAAACAGTACCCCTATTGAATTGAATTTGGGTGCACCCAATGATTACTTTAAATCAAAAGAGTTACTGGTAATGGGGAATCTTTCCCACGAGTTTACCAAAGGTATTAGTGTGGTAGGTTCCTATATGAAACAAACCTGGAATGAAGATTTACTGGAACATCGAACTACCAACGCGTTTGCTGTTGATATACAAAATCAGCCTGTTACCAGCCTGGCAGCGATGCAAATGGTGCAGCGTCAACAAAACTGGAATATTGACAATATCAATAGTTACCTGAAATTTGATTTTTCAACAGGCACTGTCAGGCATACATTGCTGGCTGGGTATGACCTGCACAGCTGGCAAAAACTAAAGGGAGGCGGACAGAATGCAGCCCGCGGATTTTACCTGAAAGATGGTACGATTTCCAATAATTTTAATCCGGCTAATGCTGACAATTACCAAACAATTGTAGTTCGTGGAACTACGCTGCCACGACCCAATGTACCACATTTTGATTTAGAGAATCCGATATATACGATCCGGAATATCAGCCTGCAATGGAGAAAGTTTACGTTATTGGCTAGTCTTCGTAATGAGTGGTTTCGGGATTTAACCAATTACAAAAGTTCCAATGAAATTGATGTTCGCCAATCCCGTTTACTTCCAAGAATTGGATTAACCTATTCCGTATTACCTGATTTGAATCTATATGCTACCTATTTGCAAGGATTTCAGCCGCAGGCAAATACTGTTACGCTGCTTCCTGTAGCAGCTCCCTCCGGTAGTAGCTTTGCGCCCCTGGAAAGCGATCTGAAGGAAATCGGTCTAAAATCAACTCTTTTGAAGGGGAGATTCTTTTTGAATGCTGCGATATATGAAATCAATCAGCGTAATCTGTTAATGAATGCCAATGACCCGACTAACCCCGATTTACTGGTAACAAGGGGAGCTGAAAGAAGCAGGGGATTTGAAATGGATGCAGCAGGCTACCTGTTGCCCAATTGGCAAATCAATCTTTCTTACAGTTATATTGATGCCATTATTGTAAACGACAGAGATGAATCATTAAAAGGAGCGAGAAAGCAAAATACACCCTATAACAGTGGCAATCTTTGGACCCGCTACAATTTTGCGAAGGGAAGTTTCCTGAAGGATTTAGGAGTTGGACTAGGCTTGCAATACAACGGGGATCGTATTCCCTGGTTCAACCGATCGTTTAAAGTTCCTGCTTACACCTTACTGGATATGGCGGTTTATTATACCCCCTCGGCCAGTAATATGCAATTGTCTTTACAAGTCAATAATCTCCTGGATGAAACGTACTGGATCGGAGCGCAAAATTATCTGCGCCTTTTCCCTGGTGCGCCCAGAAACCTGCTATTCCATGTATCCTACTCATTTTGAAATAAACTCGTATGATTAGAAAATCTGTTTGCTTGATGCTGGCAAAGCATTCTTTTTTTTCTGCTGTTAGCAATCGTCCGGTTCAGCTGTTGATGGGGCTTATTTTTTTATTGTTGTTGTATGCCAACATAAGCTCCTATACCCAGTATCGCCAGCAGATTACAACCCGAAACTATTACCGCGAACTGGTTCGGAATCATTGGGAAGAAATGCCGGATAAACATCCGCATCGAATGGCGCATTATGGATATATCGCCTTTCGTTCAATTGATCCCCTCAGTTTATTTGACAGGGGTATTGATACGTATGCCGGGAATGCCATTTTTTTGGAAGCACATAAGCAAAACACTGTCAACTTTTCAGAAGCAGGATTAAGTACCGGCTTACTTCGCTTTGGTGAAATCACGCAATCCATGGTTTTACAGCTATTGGTTCCCTTGTTGTTATTTTTTATCGGGTTTGGTGCAATTGCTGCAGATCGGGAAAACGGCACATTGAAAATGCTGTTTAGCCAGGGTACAAGCTGGAAAGAATTACTGCTGGGAAAATGTTTGGGACTCTGGTTGCTTGCAATGGTGTTCTTGCTAGTTGGTATGTTCTTGCTGGTTGGTACATCCCTTTCTATTCCGGAATTGGAAATGAATACCGATTGGTGGATACGTGGTATAGGATTACTGCTTTTATACAGTGTATATTTTTGGATCATAGCAGCCATTACAACCTGGGTTTCTGCTATTTCAAAATCTGCAAAGCTGTCACTGGTTTCATTGATTGGCATTTGGTTATTGATGGGAATCATTTTACCCCGTGCCATACAATCTGGTGCTTCCTGGGTATTCCCGGCACCTTCAAAAATACATTTTGACTCGATGGTTGAGCAGGAGCTTATTAAAAAAGGAGATAGTCACGATCCCAATGACCCTTATTACAAAGCCTTAAAAGATTCCGTACTACGCGCGCACAATGTAAGCTCAATAGAAGAGTTGCCATTTAATTACAGTGGTTTTCAAATGAAAGAAGGGGAACGCATCAGTACTGAACTGTACAACCAACAAATGGCTGTTTTACTGGATATATATAAAAAACAAAATAACCTAAGCCGAGTGGCTGGTTGGGTGAATCCCTTTATGCCAATTCGATTGTGCTCCATGTCATTTTCCGGAACTGATTTTTCTTCCTATGTGAGGTTTCAGACAGAAGCGGAGAACTATCGTTACCGGTTGGCGCAACAGATGAATGACTGGCAGATTCAGTATATCTCAAATAAAAAGCCAGCGCCAGGTGAAAAAGGGCCAGCTATCAGTCGCGATTTCTGGAAAGCATTTCCTGCCTTCGCCTATCCATCCACCAACTGGAAACAAGGACTTCAAGAAGCTGGCTACCCGCTACTGATGCTGCTAGCCTGGTTCCTGTTTTCTGTTTGGTTGCTGATTTTTCGTTCACAAAAATTAAATGCCCTGTAAAAGATGTGGAAGCTTTGTATAAAAAACTTTGTTCGGACCTCTGTTGCCCAGGTAGGTATATCCGCCGTTTTAATTGCTGGTATCATCAGTTTGTTAATTGGCAGACAGCACCTGGTTAAACAGCAGGAGGCAGTAAAGCAAACAACGATAGCGCAAAACGAGCACATTAAGCGGAACAAGGAGTTTTTTTCCTCTGAACTCGGATTGCTTTTTTATTATTTGAAGTTTAGTCTTGTCAATGAGTTGGATCCCATAAATGGCCTGAGCATTGGTCAGCGGGATGTAAATCCTTCAATCCAGTCTGTTACCATCCGGAACCTGGAAAACCAGCGGTATGATACCGATCTGTACAATCCGGCTGTATTGCATGCGGGGAATCTTGATCTGAGTTTTGTTTTGCTCTACTTATTTCCGTTATTGATCATTGCATCCTGTTATACTGTTCTGTCGGCAGACAAAGAGGCAGGTACCTGGAATATGACGCGTGTACAAGCCCGAAAACCAGCTGCTTTAATTTGGAAAAGTCTGGTTATACGCATGGGGTTTGTGTTCTCCGTGTTTTTTTTATTGATCGGCCTGGCATTTGTTTTATTACCCTTATCTATTAATTACAGGTTTTTGTTGTTTGTAGGAACAGGTATGGCTTATTTGTTGTTTTGGTTTGGCCTATGTGCATTCATTATTTCATTGAATAAAAACTCCAGTACCAATGCAATATTGTTATTAGGCTGCTGGATTTTGTTGGCCATCATTTTACCAGCAGGTGTTAATAACTACCTCACTAACCGCTATCCTGTACCAGAAGCGTTATCTACGATGGTAGAACAACGGGAAGCCTATCATGAAAAATGGGATATGGAAAAGACCCCCACTTTGAAGGCTTTTTATAAGGTTTATCCCGACTATGAAAAGTATGGATATCCGCAGGAAAGTTTCAGTTGGCTTTGGTATTATGCTATGCAACATATGGGTGATGAGGAGTCTAAAGTACACACTGAATCTTTCATGAGTAAGCTGGCAAAACGAGAAGCTGTAGCACGATCCATTTCTTTCTTTATTCCAACGCTTCATACGCAACATCAGTTTAATACATTGGCAAAAGCAGGATTGGAAAATCATCTGTTATTTCTGAAGGAAACTGCAAATTTTCACGAGTCTGTCAGAAAAAAGGTGTATCCCCTGATTTTCGAAAACAAGCAGGTAGATGAAGTGGATTGGCAGGCGTTGGCAGTTCGAAAAGTTGAGCAAAACAATCAGCCTGATTGGTTACATGTATTCCTTCCTTTCCTGGTTTTCATTCTGATGTTATTTGGTGTCAGTTTGAAAAGAATGCATTCAATGGCATAAGCATGGAAAAATTAATTATGGATACAAAACTACCGGTAACCGTTTTGAGCGGATTCCTCGGTGCAGGAAAAACTACTTTATTGAACCATGTACTCAAAAACAAAGAAGGACTTAAAGTAGCTGTTATTGTTAATGACATGAGTGAAGTGAATATCGACGCACAATGGGTAAAGAATGAACAGACACTTCATAAAACAGAAGAAAAGCTGGTTGAAATGAGCAACGGCTGTATTTGTTGCACCTTGAGAGAAGATTTACTGGTGGAAGTGGAGAAGCTGGCAATGGAAAAGCGGTTTGACTACCTCTTAATCGAAAGTACAGGTATTAGTGAACCTTTACCGATTGCCCAAACCTTCAGTTACCAGGATGAACAAAGTGGAATTGATCTGGGTCGCATTGCCCGGCTGGATACCCTGGTAACCGTAGTAGATGCCTTTAATTTTATACGGGATTATTCAACGATGGAAAGCTTGCAAGACCGTAAGTTAACAGAACTGGCAGAAGATCAGCGAACCATAGTAGATCTTCTCACAGACCAGGTTGAATTTGCCAATGTGATTATTCTCAACAAGACTGATCTGGTATCAGCAGATCAACTAGGTGTGTTGCGTGCTGTACTAAAGAAATTAAATTCTTCCGCACGTGTAATTGAATCCAGTTTTGGGAAAATTCCACTTGCTGAAATATTGAATACCGGTTTGTTTGATTTTGAAAAATCAAGTGAAATGGAAAGCTGGAAAGAAGAAAGAGAAAATGAACATACCCCAGAAACGGAAGAGTATGGAATCAGTTCCTTCGTATTCACAGCAAAAGCGCCTTTTCATCCTGAACGTTTCTGGACTTTCCTAAATGACCAATGGCCAATCAATATAATTCGGAGTAAAGGAGTATTCTGGATCGCAAGTCGCCCTGATGAAGCATTGAACTGGAACCAGGCTGGTGGAAGTTTACGGGTGGATAAAGCCGGAGCCTGGTGGTGTTCCATGCCCTATGGGGAACGAATCCGATATGCCGCTTTTGTTGACAATCAGGCTACCATTGAGCGTAGATGGGACAAACAATTTGGAGACCGTTTCAATGAACTGGTAATAATAGGCCAGGAGCTGGACAAGCAGGTAGTGGAAGTACAATTACAATCTTGCTTATGTACTGAAAAAGAAATAGCAGCAATGAAAAACGGACAACGCTTTAAAGACCGGTTTCCAGTATAAATGGAACTTAAAACATTTTTATCATCTTAAGTATAGAATATGAATAAAGCAGTTGAAGTTGTAATACTTGGGGGATCCTATGCAGGCATATCAGCAGCCATGGCACTCGGTCGTTCATTAAGAGAAGTATTGGTTATCGATAATGGTCAGCCATGTAACAGGCAAACCCCGCATTCTCATAATTTCCTGACCAGGGATGGCGCCACCCCTGCATTTATCGCATCCGTTGCCAAAGAACAGGTACTGGAATATCCTACTGTTCAGTGGTTGGATGAAACTGTAAGCAAGGTGGAAGAAACAGCAGTTGGACTCCTGGTGTATACCTCTCAAGGTTTGCAGGTGCATACCAAAAAACTACTACTAGCAACAGGAGTAAAAGATGAACTGTTACCCATTCCGGGTTTTGCTGAATGTTGGGGCATATCAGTATTGCATTGCCCATACTGCCATGGGTATGAAGTGAGGAAAGAAGCATTGGCTGTGTTATCCAATGGAGAAATGGCAATGGAATTTGTACAGCTGATCCGGCAATGGTCATCCAGGATTCAATTGCTTACCAATGGAAACCCTGTGCTTACGCTGCAGCAACTGGCTCAACTGGAAAAAGCCTGCATTCCGGTTAGGTCTTCACCGGTTCAATCAATTCTTCATACCAATGGACATGTGTACCAGGTTCAATTGGAGGATGGTACGTTGATTCCTTTAAAAGCGCTCTTTGTAAGGGTTCCGTTTAGTCAAAGTCCATTGGTTCAACAACTCGGACTTTCATTGAATGAACAGGGATATATCACGGTTAATCCTTTTCAGCAAACTTCATTGGCACATGTTTTTGCAGCTGGCGATTGTACAACACCGATGCGTTCTGTTTCAACAGCAGTGGCTCAGGGTACGATGGCGGGTGCAGCGATTAATAAGTTCCTGTTGGAGTAACTTGTTAGAATGAAACAGCCGTAGAAATTGTTAAAAACACATTATCTTTTGTACTTGTTCTCCCACTATAGAATAAGTAATCTTTGGATTGCAGTCGGCGAATTTCAAATCGGCAAATAACCTGTTCGAATGGGACATAGTCGATATTCATGGAATATCCAATAGCCGAAAATCCATTTGCTATTTGTGTAGCAATGAGTACCTTTTTCTTATCAGTATAAGATTCACCTCTTATTGCAAGTTTCCATTTGGGATGAAGCTGAAATCTGCTGATTAGTACGGGCGAATACCATATGTTATATGCTTTGCTACCTTTTGATTTTTGTTCAGCACCTATATCAAATCCTATTATTAAGGCCCAATTTTCAGTTAGTTCAAACTGGCCGTACAAATTATGGAAGTAGCGCATTTGATGAATGGAATCCGGTTTGTCATTTCCAATAAATGAACTGCTGTTTATACTTGTTTTATCGGTTGGTTTAAAAACCAATTGATGTCCGACCCCCAATGACTGATTACCTTCCAGTCGCTGTATACGCTGCCAGCCATTTAAAAGCAGGACGGCGGCAGACCATTTATTGTTTTGACTCGTATAACTTAGTTTGATACCGGTTTCATAGTAAGGCGAATTATCTGCTAACATGCTACGGGTTAGTGTCCAGCAATCCTTGCTGATGGCCGACTCAAATCCAATATGGGAAGGCATGACACCTGCATCCAGCCACCAGTTTTTCTGGGCTGATAGTTTGATTCCAAGATTTGCCTCAAAGATATTTTTCAAAACTCCGGGCTCTCCAGCCAGGTTGGCATTCATGTAAGTGCCAGCCGCAAAAGCCAGGTTAGCCCTGATCCTTTCATTTGTAAAGCTACCTTTGAGAAAAGCCAGATTTATATTGATTTCATTATGCCTGTTATGCGAATAAATAAAATCAGGACGGTTATGGTTTTGGGGTCGGTTGAAATCATAGGTATAATAGGTTTCCAGGTAGCCGGAAAAATTGATTTTTCCAGAGTCTTCCTGGGCTAACACTGAGCTGGCTGTAACTGACAAAGAGATATAAAGAACAAGCCTCCTAAGCATACTTCAAATTTACATTCTTCACTCCTGTATTCTTTTTATTTTGATATCCACCGGCGCAACAATCAGCGGGAACTTTTCTGTTACCACTTTGCCCGGATCAAGTCCAAATCCTTTTTCTTCCGAAAGACTGATTCCTTTAAGCAGAAAGTGAAATTTCATGATGATCTTTTCCCAGAAACTTAGCTCATTGTCCTGACTGAGGTATTTTTCCATTACTATAAATTGGAAATCCCCCACAATATTGTTTTTACCCAGACTTTCATACCTGCTGGTAACATTCACTTCATGATTTATCACCAGGTCTTCAACAACTTTTCGGAATAATAAATCAATTCTTGGTTCAACGCGGAAGCCTAACCGAAAATCTACCCTGATTATATCGTTTGGAATGATATGTGTCACTTTATATTCAGCGGTATAGGGGTCATCCAGCGTATCCACATGTACAAACCAGTAAATATCGGCGCGCTTTGGTTTTTTAAACAAAATGGAATAAATAATCTTGTGCTCAATTTCTTTTTCAATATCCGCACTGGTCATATACACCAGGTGTGTCGCATACCGGGGAACGGTTTTGTCATTACTTAATTCCTGTATCTGCGGAACATACTGATCCAGCCGAACAAACTCCACATACCTGTTTTTGATCTTGCGCGCCCGGAACCAATCGTACATTACGAAGAACAAGCCGCCTCCCACAATCAGTGTTACATATCCTCCATGGGTGAATTTCTCCATATTGGCCCATAAAAAAGATAGTTCAATACTCAGGTATACAATCAGGTATAAATAGATCAATACTGGTTTTACTCTTTTCTGTACCAGGTAGTTGGCAAACAGTATTGATGTCGCAATCATACATAAGGTTATCGCCAGGCCATAGGCCGCTTCCATATTGGAGGCTTTTTTAAAATAGAGTACAATCCCAATACAACCAGCAAACAACAAAAGATTGATGGCTGGAATAAAGAGCTGTCCCCTTGCTTCAGTGGGGTACACGATCCTGAATTTTGGCCATAGATTCAGTCGCATCGATTCACTGATTAACGTAAATGAGCCAGATATCAGTGCCTGGCTTGCTATGATGGCTGCTGCAGTAGCAATGGTTATACCGAAATAAAGAAACCATCCCGGCATAACTCCGTAGAAAGGATTAAAACCAGTTTCCAGCATAGCAGGACTAATTACCGTCCCGGAATAATTGGATAAAAGCCAGGCTCCCTGTCCGAGGTAATTCAGGATCAGACAGCTTTTCACCAGTATCCAGGAATACCGGATATTCATCAGAATAAAGCGCCTCTGCTCCGGTAGTACATAGAAACACTCCTCCCAGAATATAAAAACCTTTTGGATAAGTCAGTAACAGATGAATGCCATAATATGGGTTAAATGCTTTGAAAACCACCCATTCGTCAGTAAAATGAAGAATCCCTAAAATGGCGAGCATGGCAAACCAAACCGACATCACCGGACCAAAAAACTTACCGATAAAAGCAGTTCCGAATTGTTGAAGGAAAAAAAGGGCAGTGAGAATGCCGATTACTATATAAATGATGGTGGTTTGGGAAATACTGGAAAAAGCAGGTACCTGTTTTAATCCTTCAATGGCAGAAGTCACGGATATCGGAGGCGTTATCATACCATCTGCCAGTAAAGCTGCACCTCCAATCATGGCCGGAATGACCAGCCATTTTCTCCGACGTCTGACTAAAGCAAACAAGGAGAAGACGCCCCCTTCTCCCCTGTTATCTGCCTGCAGTGTTAATATCACATATTTAATGGTGGTCTGCAGTGTCAGCGTCCAGATGATTAGGGAAAGTGCACCCACCACCAATTCTTCAGTAATCTGTTTTCCATTGGTGATAGCATTTAACACATATAAAGGTGAAGTTCCAATATCG
>JALOMU010000478.1 GCA_025455285.1 Flavihumibacter sp. | reverse complement strand
GGTCTGGATATAATTTTTTCAATTGTTTTTTTCATGATAGATTGATTTATGCAAATATAATGTTTAAACATTGAAAATACTGTTAAGTGATATTTAATACACTAAAATTGGCTACAGGTACCTTGCCAGGAAGCTTTCCGGGTTGTTTTGCTTAAACTTTTGGTAGTGTACGCAGGCTGGGTAGAGCAGTACCACTGCGCATATCCATACCAGGTAGACGACTCCGAGTGAATAACCATTTGGTTGCTGTATCGGGCGACCAAATCCAAAGGCTCCGAAATTTAATTGATCCAGGGAATATCCGTCAATCAATAATAAAACGATCAATGCTCCATGGATGAGATACCAATGAATGATATAATAGAACAAAGGCACTGAACCATATACTTCCAGCAGGTTGTTTATAGGTTGTGGTAAGATTTGTTTTTTCAGGATTGCAAAAAGAAGAAAAGCTATCCCAAGCATAAAAAAGGTAAATAAAAGCGATGGGGGATATTTCTCCACGCGGATAAAGGATAATCCGGTCAGAATGGTGTTATTCTGAATTGTCCAGCCATTCGGATCACCAAATCCGGAAAAGGCGCGAAGTAAGATTCCGCCCGCCAGCAGGATTAATCCAAGACTCGCAAACCAGACGGTATTTTTGGCACCTGGTTTAAAATAGGGACCCATCCCAAATCCAATCAGCATGATGGCCAGCCATGGCAAAGGAGGATAAGCAATTAGTAGGGTATGATCGAAACCAAGTGGCTGAAAAAGCTGAGAGGATAGTCCCGGGATATTTATATATTGATTAATCATGATCAGGACCAGTCCTGCTAATAAGAGAAATCGGGGTGCGATGCGCTGAAGAAAAGCCATCGCAATAAAACCGGTTCCAATGGCTCCGATTACCTGGAACAATATTGAGTTGAAATGTATATTAAACCAGATACCGAAATTAACTATCGTAAGTTCCAGGAATACCAGCCAGCAACCGCGTTTTAGCAGTTTGCTTTGAAGTGCAGCAGCATTCTGTATTTTATCCTGTTGAAGAAAAATGGATACTCCGGAAAGAAATACAAAAGTTGGGGCGCATAGATGTGTGATCCATCGGGTAAAAAACAGGAGAGGGGTTGTTGTTTCCAGGTTGAGTGGATCTTCCGTGAGTGCACCTATATGAAACAGATCTCTCGTATGATCCAGTGCCATAATAATCATGACCAGTCCCCTCAATTGATCGATGGAATGAATCCTCTTAAGAGATAAGGCAGCCATGATTGCATGGTTTATTTAGGAATCCTGAAAGGTAACCAATTTACCATTCTCAAGTACCAACTGCCGGTTTACGGATGCGGGAATTTCATCTGCATAATGACTTACATAGATCAGGCTGATATGCGTTTGACGGCATAGTTCATCGACCAGGTGTTTAATTCGTTCGGTTTGGTTAGGATCAAGTCCCTGGCAGGGTTCGTCGAGGATCAGGAGCGGCGGATACTTAACCAGTGCCCTTGCTATCAGTGTTAGTCGCTGTACACTGGTTGCTACCTGTTGCAATCTGTTCATTGCATAATCACCAATACCCAGGGCATTCATAACCGCAAGTAGTAAGGTTTCATTTTCCACTGCAGGCGCTCGATAAAGTCCGATAGTATCATACAACCCCGATTCAATTGCCTGAGCAACTGTGGTTTCCTGTGGGAAGTATTGAAAGAGTTCAGGAGAAACAAAACCAATCTTTTTTTTGATTTCCCAGATGGATTCACCTGATCCTCTTTTTCTTCCAAACAATTTAATATTGTTCGCATATGCCTGGGGGTTATCTCCCGTAATCAGGCTGATCAGGGTAGATTTTCCGGCTCCATTATGACCACTGATGGACCAACGCTCGCCTTTGGCGATTTTCCAGTTAATCTTATCCAGGATGATGCGGTTTCCGTATTGAACACGTCCGTTTTGAATCTCAACGATTTCATCATTTCCGTATTGAACACGTCCGTTTTGAATCTCAACGATTTCATCAAATTCAGCAAAACGTCCCAATTTCAACCAGCTATAAAGTAGCATTTGATGACTGCTTGCCGTTTGTTTTTTTTCCATCACCTGCTGGTATTGTTCCCTTCTGGAAATGGTCTGGATTCGTCCATTTTTTAATTGTGCGATATGAGTTATCGAAGCGGGTAATTCATGGTGAGATAAACTCACTACATGAATTCCGGATGCAATAATTCGGGCAAGCAATTGTTCAAATTCGATTCGTGTGAGCCTGTCAAGTCCGGCAGTAGGAGTATCCAGCAATAACAAAGCAGGGTTCTTTAATAATGCCAGACCGATTAACAATCTTCTGGTTTCGCCATTTGACAACAGGATTACTTGTTTGTCGAGTAGTTTTTCAAGCCTGCAATTAGCTATAACATTTTCAACCGTCCACCCAAACCAGTCCGGATGGCTTCCTTCCTGGTTCAGCATCTCAGATACGGTCGGCGCATCTTCAGCATCATAGGAGTTGTATCGTTGTTGGTAATAAAATGTTTGGGTATGTGAAAGATTGGTAAACCGATGCCTGGCCTCAATGAAGGATACCTGGTTGCGCCAGGAAAACAAAGGGTCCTCGGGTATTTTTCCGGACTTTTTCAGTAACTCAAAAAATGTGGCCTCCCATTTTCCCCCGGTAATTGGTAAATGTCCGGCAAGTGCTTTCAGTAAACTGGTTTTACCTGACCCGCTGTCGCCAGTTAGCGCCCAGGTTTCACCTTGACGTATTGTGAAATCCAGTTCCTGGAACAGTTTTTTGTTCTGGTATTGTATGCAGCCTTTTTCAATTTTGAACAATACAGTTGATTCCATTTTAACTCAGGCTTGCTGTGGTGGGTTTTTAGGCAATGTAAAATAAAAAATACTGCCTTCTCCTGGCGTTGATTCAACCCAAATGGCCCCTCCCAGGTTCTCTACTATTTTTTTTACAACAGCCAGGCCAATCCCAGTTCCTCCATAATCTTCCCGTTTGTGAAGGCGTTGAAAAACTGTATCACCTAATAATGAAAGTAGATCAGTGAAGATCGAATGCTTAAAAAAATTTGTCGTAAAAGGTTAGAGCGTCATTAAAGGTAAAAAGGGGAATATAATTGTTAGGCAAGAAATTTAAGTAGTCATTTCTATAGCATAAAACTTTTTTATTAATAAGTTTTA
>JALOMU010000044.1 GCA_025455285.1 Flavihumibacter sp. | reverse complement strand
GCTCCAGCATGATTTGCCTTCCCTTTACCTCCGATAAAGAGCAGGTCCTTCAGGTTTTTCCTGCTATAGAAAATCTCGTAAATGTGCACTATCCGGCCCTTCAACCCGATTGTCCTTCTATTTCCTGGTCGGAACAGGAGACAATTAAAATAAGGCATTCCGGAGGACGGGACTATTTTCTCTATGTTGGACCGCTTCATGCCGGAAATGAAATCATAGAGTTGCTGAAATCCTATTCCCTTTTGAAAAAATGGCTGATGACCGGTATGCCGTTGATACTTGCTGGTCCGGTTACCGATGAAACAACTCAATTGGAGTCCCTTCTTAAAACCTACAAATACCGGGCAGATGTAACCCTTTTGCCAGATCTGGATCCGGTTGAATTAAGTCCGCTTTTGGCAGGTGCCTACCTGATGGCTTATCCCTACCGGGTGGGCGCTGCAACCTGGCCGTTGGAATGGGCAATCAGTGCAGGTACGCCATTGATTACAACCAGTCATACGGATACAAAAGAAATTTGCGGGGAAGGAGCCTGGTATGCTCCGGCAGGAGACCTGGATGCGTGGGCGCACCAGATGATGTTATTATATAAAGACGAACATCAGCGTAGTCAATTGATTGAAAAAGAACAACAGCAGCATCTGGTTCGAAATCAGTCGATTACACTGGACCAATATGCTCTTTTTATCCGTCAGCTTTCTGCCTGATTAATCCTAGTTTTGCAGCCATAAACAGCTTATATGCAGCAATCTACAATTACTATTGATGTTCAACTGGATCCCGATAAAGTTCCCGCTCAGATCAGCTGGAGTGCTACTGCTAGTACTGCCGAAGAAGCTCAAAAAGCAAAAGCAATGATGCTCGCTTTCTGGGATGGAGCAGAGAAAACCGCTCTCCGGATTGATCTTTGGACCAAGGATATGATGGTGGATGAAATGGCTGATTTTTTCTACCAGACCTTGTTGACAATGGCTGATACCTATCAGCGGGCTACCCGCAATGAAGACCAGGTAAACGATCTCCGAAATTTTGCAAAAGATTTTTATAAAAAATTCCAGGAGCAGCAAATGAAAGAAAACCAATTGAAGTAAGAAGTATGAAGTGTGAAGTATGAATTCACTGCTTCCTTCTTCCATTCCTCCATTCCTCCTTTTAAATTCCATACCATGACTTTAGAAGAAAAAATAATGGCCGAAATGAAAGAGGCCATGAAAGCAAAAAACGAAGCGGCGTTAAGAGGGCTGCGTGCCATCAAAGCTGAAATTATCAAAGCCAAAACTGAGCCCGGGGCGAATGGTCAGCTTTCTGAAGAGACTGCTGCCAAAATGCTACAAAAAATGGTGAAACAACGCCGGGATTCACTTGAAATATTCCAACAGCAAAACCGGGATGACCTGGCTGCTAAAGAACAGGAAGAGATTGCTTTAATTGAACAGTTTCTTCCAAAACAACTGACCGAAGACGAACTCCGGGAAGCGTTGAAAATCATTATTGCTGAAGCAGGCGCCAGTTCGGTTGCGGATCTGGGTAAGGTAATGGGAGTAGCAACTAAAAAGCTGGCGGGACAAGCGGATGGTAAAGCCATTTCTGCGCTCGTTAAATCACTTTTGTCCTGATCTTCAATTACCCTGTGGGTTAACCGAAGGGAAATAAATCTGGTGAATTGATAGATATTGTAACTTTTCTGGTGTTGGCGCTGGCAGTATTCAAGGGAATCCGCAACGGATTGGTAATGGCTATTTTTTCATTTATTGCCCTGTTTCTTGGCGTATTGGCGGCATTGAAACTATCTGCCACAACCGCAATATGGCTGGAAGATACTGTTCAGGTTTCCGCCCGATGGTTGCCCTTATTGTCTTTCCTGTTGGTTTTTGTTGTTGTAGTGCTCCTTATAAACCTGATTGGAAAATTGCTGGAAAAAACAACCGAATGGGCTTTCTTAGGCTGGGTAAACAAAGCAGCCGGAATCGTTTTTTACGCTGTTATTTACCTGCTGATATGGTCTTTATTTATTTTTTACCTGGATAAATTATCACTGATCGGTCAGGAAGCAATGGAATCTTCTGTTACTTATCCTATAATTGCACCGTGGGGTCCTGATGCGGTTGACTGGATAGCCTCTGTAATCCCAGTTTTTAAGGATATTATGACTGAGATTGGTGGATTCCTGGAGCGATTTTCAGAAGAAAAAAATCCATCTATACATACTATTTAGCTACCTGGTGACAGATGGCGCTACTAGTAATTATTGAGCTAAATGGACTATTTTAGCAATTCATTGGAAGTATTATTTTTACGAAGAGATGCAATACGAGATCAAACAGCTGGATAAATTCAAGTACATCGAGGAAGGGGAAGGTGAACCTTTGGTCCTGCTCCACGGTCTTTTTGGGGCCCTGAGCAATTTCAGAGACCTGATCGAATACTTTCGAAATCACTATAAAGTAGTGGTTCCCATGCTGCCGTTGTTTGAACTCGACATCCTGCACACTTCAGTAGGAGGCCTGCAGAAATTCGTTTACAAATTCATTGAAGCCAAAGATTACCGGAACATTCATTTACTAGGTAACTCACTGGGTGGGCATGTAGGTCTTGTTCACGTTTTGAAGCATCCTGAAAGAATTCGTAGCCTGACCCTGACCGGTAGTTCAGGACTCTTTGAGAACGGAATGGGTGATACCTATCCAAAACGTGGCGACTACGAATACATTAAGAAAAAAACAGAAGTCACGTTTTATGACCCTAAAATGGCTACTAAAGAGTTGGTTGATGAAGTTTATGAAATCACTACCAGCCGCCTGAAAGTCATAAAGATCATCGCTCTTGCGAAAAGCGCAATCCGCAACAATTTAGGTGAGGAACTAAGCCAGATTCAGCAACCAACGCTACTGGTTTGGGGAAATAATGATACAATTACCCCTCCTTTTGTTGGAAGAGAGTTTAATAGATTGATTCCCAATAGCGAACTGCACTTTATTGATAAATGCGGACATGCCCCAATGATGGAGCGTCCCGATCAACAAAATTCTTCATAAATTTTTGACGAAACTCAATGAGCCGGCAGCGGTTGCCTGAGAATTGTCGTCTATACATAAACGAAACAAGTGATCAATAAGGACCTGATATCGGTTTCACTCCCCGTATTGTCTGTAAAAGACCCTATTTACAGGGCTATGCAGTTGATGGATGACTGTAATGTGATCCATTTGCCACTTGTTGAAGAAGATATTTTTATTGGACTCATTGCCGAATCAGATCTGCTAAATAGTGAAGATGACAGCAAAACACTCGAAACCATCAGTGGTGCCATTTCCCGGGTGAGGGTAAGCCCCAATGGACATTTTACAGAAGCGGTTCAGCTGGCGAATGAATATGGATTGGCAGTGGTGCCTGTTACGGAAACCAATTTTGAATGGGTGGGGGCCATCGCAGCAGCCGATCTGCTTAAATTTACAGGGCATATGATCGGAGCAGATGAGCCAGGTGGTATTATAGTCCTGGAAATGGACAAAAGAAATTTTGCCTTCTCTGAAATCTACAAGTTAGTAGAAACAAATGATGCTCAGATTACCCAACTGAACACTTATTTTGACAATAACCTGGGCGTTTTATATGTTACACTTAAATTGAATAAGTTCGAATTATCCGATATTGTTGCCACCTTCCAGCGCTATGAATACCAGGTTCGGTACTATTTCGGAGAAGAAATGTATGAAAATGAACTTAGAAACAACTACGACCACCTCATGAATTACCTTAATCTGTAAAAAAAATCAAATTTGATTTCCAGTCTTAGCTGAATCCTGTATTTTCATAGGTACCGTGCACGAAAGGAATGAATATTGTGTGGAAATATAGAATCTGTCTGTTAACACTCTTCTGCTGTTTAAGTAGGGGACTGTTCGCACAAACAAATTTGCCGATTACCGATGAAGCTAAAACAGCTCCCGGCCTGAGCCCGCCTGGGGCAAGACTCCGTTGCCCTTAATCAACTGGTTGCCCAATTCCGGTTGGGAAAACAGCAACTAGTGAATACGCGCTTATTTAATGATGTGGTTATTTCCCTTCGGAGTTTCAGGGGGTATCTTGTCGATGTAGAAATTGATGTGAAGGAGCGTTGGTATGTATTCCCCATTCCTTACCTGAAGCCAATTGACCGAAATTTGCAAACCTGGGCAGACAAAGGCTATAGCCTGGACCGGATCAATTACGGTGCTAAGCTCAATTATTATAATACCACGGGAAGAAACGATGTTTTGAAAGTCTGGTTGATTACCGGCTACTCACGGCAGGTCCAGGTTTCTTACAACCAGCCTTTTATGGATGGATCTCTGAAAAGCGGATATGGCATTAACTTCAATTATTCTGCAATGAAGGAGGTCAACCCTCGTACCGTGAACAACAAACAGTTTTTTTTAAGGGCGGATTCTCTTCCAAAAGCCGGACGGTTCCTGGAAGAAACCATGACAGGTTCCATACAATGGAATTACAGACCCGGACTAAAAACCCGCCATGTAATACGGGCTGGATTTGGGATGAGTAAAATTGATAGTGCGGTCTGGAATGTCAATAACAACTACATCAGTAAATCCGGTAAAACCCAGGTAGTTTACCCTGAGATCAGCTATACCATGAACTTTTTGGATGTGGATTATGCACCTTATCCTTTGAGAGGGTTCATGGCCGAGACTCAATTGATCCGTCGTGGTTTCGGATCAGATGTAGGTATGTGGCTACTCAATGTGAAGGCTACCAAAGCCTGGGAAATTGGAGCCAAGGGATCCTTTTCAACCCAACTGACAAGTACTGTAAGGCTTCCCTTCAAACAGCCTTTTAGCCAGCACCGCCTGATGGGATACGGCGATTTTTACCTGCGCGGAATGGAAAAGTATGTGATTGATGGCGTGCTGGGGGGGATGACCAGAAATACGCTTCGTCGGGAAATTCTTAATTTCTCAGTACCTCTTCCTATTCGTAGCCAGAGTCATGACCGGGTGCCATTCAGAATTTATGCAAAAACCTATGCCGACCTTGGTTACTCCTATTCGAAGTATTTCCGGGAAAATTCACTTAATAATAAATTGCTCACAACAGCGGGCTTCGGAATTGATATAGTTTCACTGTACGATGTCGTATTACGTTTTGAATATAGCTTCAATCAACTGGGGCAGAACGGCTTCTTTTTTCACGTCCGGAATGATTTTTAATGGATTATCTTTCCGGTGGCTAAAACAGATACATGAAAGTGGCGATTTACAGCCGGGTAATCGACCAGGATGATTATTCGGAAATACAGAACTTATTCGATGAACTTAATAGCCTGCAAATAGAGCCGGTTATTTACCAGGCATTTTTTGAACAGATAGCCCCGGTTGTCCGCTTCCATCTCGATAAACTCACCACTTTCAGCAATTCCGAAGACCTCGATGATTCCATTGAATTTGTTATCAGTTTAGGTGGAGATGGAACCTTGCTTGACACGGTAACCCTGGTTCGAAATAAAAAAATCCCAATCCTTGGGATTAATTTTGGCCGTCTTGGATTTCTGGCAAGTATTGGTAAAGAAGAACTTAAAACGGCTGTTGCTTCTATGGTAAACCGGCAGTTTGTAATTGATCGCCGTTCACTGATACATCTTGATGCAGACAAGTTGCTGTTTGGTGAAACGCCCTATGCGCTTAATGAGTTTGCGATCCATAAAACAGACATTTCTCCTATGATTAAGATTCATACCTATCTGAACGGGGAATTCTTAAACACCTACTGGTCGGATGGTCTCATTGTCAGCACACCTACCGGATCAACCGGTTATTCCCTAAGTTGCGGCGGACCAATAGTATTTCCGGATTCCGGAAGTTTTGTGATTACACCGGTAGCTCCGCATAACCTGAATGTTCGACCGCTGATAGTGCCGGATGATAACATCATATCCTTTGAAGTGGAATCCCGGTCTGATAACTTTATCTGTGCATTGGACAGTCGGCGTGAAATTGTTAGCAAAAACATACAATTAGCCGTAAAACGAGAGAAATTTGACGTATCAATGAAAATAATTTCCTTAGCACTTTAAGGAACAAACTTTCATGGGGGTTGGATACACGTAATTAGCATTTCCTTTATCTGCTCCTGATTTGATTATACGTTATATTGCAATATGAAGAAACTGATTCTGCCGCTTTTGGCAGTACTTACCCTGCATTCCGCTGCCCGGGCCCAGATGGAATCTGTAACCCAGGAAGGTGAAATTGGCGTATCTATTGGTGGCGCTCACTATTTTGGAGATCTGAACACAACTGCCAAAGTAAACAGAGCCAAATTGGCCTTCGGCGTATTTTTTCGGAAACAGTTTGGAAATTATATAGCGGTTCGTGTAGGTGGGCAGTTTGCCCAATTGGGATATGCGGATAAATATTATTCGGATAATGAGTTTCAGCGCAGAAGAAACCTGAGTTTCAACAGTAATGTCTGGGAACTGGCATTACAGGGTGATTTCAATTTCTTTAAATATGTTCCAGGTTCTTATGATTATCGGTTTACTCCATATGTAACCATCGGAGCAAGTATATTCAGTTATGATCCCTATGCCTACCTGGGAGGGCAAAAATATTTCCTTCGGCCATTGGGCACTGAAGGGCAGGGGTCGGCTGCTTATCCTGACCGAAAGCCCTACAGCAGCATGGCTTTCGCAATACCCTTTGGGGTAGGGGTTAAATATTCGCTTAATGAGCGAATAAATATTGGTTTTGAAGTGCTCCATCGCTTTACCAATACGGATTACCTGGATGATGTCAGCACTACGTATGTTGGAGCGGATAAATTTCCACCCCTTCCGGATGGAACTTCCACTCCCGGTTTTCTGCTTCAGGACAGAAGTTATGAAGTGGGAGAAATCATCGGGATTGAAGGTCGCCAGCGGGGTTATGCAGGACAAAAAGACCAGTTTATTACCGCCCAGTTCACCATTAGTTTTAATCTGACCAGTTATCGGTGTCCAACCGCAAAACTGTAGGTCAAATCCTGTTCTGCGTCGGGATGATCAATTTCCGTACCTTCGCAGCCTGAAATTTGTTTATATGAGTTCGCTAGAGGCGAAAATTGACCGGCAAAAGCTCCCCCGTCACATTGCCATCATCATGGATGGAAATGGTCGTTGGGCCCAGGAAAAGGGTCAGGACCGCCTTTACGGTCATTTTCATGGTGTTGAAAGTGTACGGGACATTGTTGAAGGTTGTGCTGAACTGGGAGTTGGGTATCTCACCTTATATGCTTTTAGTACAGAAAACTGGGATCGGCCGGCTAATGAAGTTAACGGTTTGATGGAGTTGCTGGTTGACACCATACGCAAGGAAGTGGAAACGCTCAACCGCAATAATATCAGACTTCATGTGATTGGAGATACAGCCATGTTGCCTGAATATGCGCAGCAGGAATTACGGGAAGCACTGGATATGACGGCTGCGAATACCGGCCTGGGGCTGGTAATGGCGCTTAGCTACAGCAGCCGGTGGGAGATGGTGGAAGCTGTAAAAAAAATTGCGCTAGAGGTGCAGCAAGGGCAATTACAACCTACTGATATTGACCAGTCTATATTATCAAAGTACTTATGTACCAGTGAGTTCCCTGATCCGGAATTAATGATTCGGACCAGTGGAGAATACAGGATCAGCAATTTTCTCCTGTATCAGCTGGCCTATGCTGAACTTTATTTTACCAATGTTAGATGGCCTGATTTCCGAAAAGAAAATTTATATGAAGCAATTCTGGATTTCCAGCAAAGAGAAAGACGATTCGGAAAAACCAGCGCTCAGGTTCAGGAAGCACCCCTTTAACAAAGCTTTTTTAAACAATCCTCTTAATTTGCCTACTTTATTAAAACCAACTGGATGCACTTACGAATAGTCGTTGTTGCTTTACTGCTTATGTTGATTGGACGAAATGCGATGGCGCAGCAACCCGATACTACCCGACCCACTGCAATTGATCCAGAATTGGAGGAATTAGCAAACACCAAAAGCCCCAAAGAATATATAATTGCGGGCATCACTGTTACTGGTACAAAATACCGCGATGAAGCCCTTCTTTTATCCATTTCCGGATTGTCTGTCGGAGATCGTGTAGTCATCCCCGGTAGTGACAACATCAGTAAAGCTATACTAAACCTCTGGAAACAGAATTTGTTCTCCGATGTTGAAATTTATTACACAAAAGTTGAAGGACGTAATCTCTATATTGAAATAAATGTTACAGAAAGACCCAGCCTTTCAAATTTTTATTTCAGAGGAGTAAAAAAATCGGAACAAGAAGATCTTTCTGGTAAAACAGGTCTTGTTAAGGGACGTGTTATTACCGAAAACATGAAAAAAACTGCTGTTGAAAATATCATCAAGTATTATGTTGAAAAAGGCTTTCAGGGAGCAAAAGTTAGAATCGAAGAAACTCCTGACCCTGCTTTTGTCAACACCCAACAGTTGACCTTCCGCATAGAAAAGGGAAATAAGGTACGTATTAACCAGGTGAGCTTTTTTGGTAATGAAGAAGTAAATGAACTCCGGTTAAAGAAAAAAATGAAGGGTACCAAGGAAACAACCCGATTGACACTTTATCCTAAAGTTGATTCTAGCAGTTACGGTGTACAGAAACCGGTTTCTTTTAAGGAGTATGTAAATGACCTCGGATTTTTATCAGTAACCAAAACTGGAAATTTCCTCGATCCTTACTTCCGTTTTAAATTATTCAGTTCAGCCAAATACAATGAGACGAAATACCTGGAAGACAAGGAAAAAATTCTTGAGTATTACAACTCTTTGGGCTTCAGAGATGCCGCGATCATAGAAGACACGATGTACTACACCAAAAAAGGCAACCTTAACATTGACCTGAAAGTGGATGAAGGACGTCGTTACTATTTTGGGAATATCGCCTGGAGAGGAAACACACAATATTCCGATTCCATTCTGAATGTGTTATTAGGAATTAAGAAAGGAGATATCTACAACCTGGAAACCCTGAATAGCAAACTGGGTAAACAAATGTCTCCGGAAGGAGGTGATATCAGCGGGCTGTATATGGACGATGGATACCTGTTCTTTCAGGTGGACCCTATTGAAACAGCTGTATATAACGACACCATCGATTTCGAAATCCGGATGCGGGAAGGTCCTCAAGCTACCATCAAAAATGTAAACATTGCAGGAAACGATAAAACCAAGGAGTATGTGGTTCGTCGTGAAATCAGAACAGTACCGGGTGATAAATTCAGTCGCGCTGCCCTGATCCGCTCCAACCGTGAAATAGCCAACCTGGGCTTTTTCAACCAGGAAAAAATTGATATCAACCCGGTACCCAACCCGGATGATGGTACGGTAGACATAAATTATAAGGTGGAAGAGAAATCCAACGATCAGCTGGAGTTGTCTGCAGGTTGGGGTGGTAATATCGGCTTGACAGGTACATTGGGTGTTACCTTCAACAACTTCTCCATTAAAAATATTTTTAATAAAAAATCCTGGGATCCGCTGCCATCAGGGGACGGACAAAAACTCAGTCTCCGATTACAGAGTAATGGACGCCAGTTTCGTTCCTATAACTTTAGTTTTACGGAACCCTGGCTGGGCGGTAAAAGAAGAAACTCCTTTACGGTAAGTTTTTACAGTACCCGCTTTGCCAATTCTTTTAATCCATTTAGCGGTCTCTTTGATAGAAGAGCAGGAGATACATCTTATTTAAGAACGCTTGGAGTCTCTATTGCACTTGGAAAACAGTTGCGTTGGCCGGATGACTTCTTTACTCTGGTTTATTCATTGAACTTCACCCAATACAAGCTTAGAAATTATCCAAATCTCTTCCCGGGATTGAATAATACTACAGCACATAACCTGAGTTTAAAACTCGCATTAAGCAGGTCTTCCATCGATCAGCCGATCTTCCCAAAAAGCGGTTCGAATTTCATGGCAAGTGTGCAGGCAACACCGCCCTATTCACTCATCGATCCGGGACGTGTAAAATCTGCTAATCCGTATGAATTGCCGGAGTTTCATAAATGGCGTTTTACTGGTGAATGGTATGTGCCTATCGGAAGGCCAATGGGGGCCGACAAGAGCCGCCAGTTTGTATTGAAGGCAGCAGCTAAATACGGCTTTATGGGCCGATACAATTCCAAACTGGATTATTCTCCGTTTGAGCGCTTCCAGGTGGGTGATGCGGGACTCACCAATAACTTCGGTCTGCTTGGTTATGATATCATCGCACACAGAGGTTATCCGGTATATGATAACTCGGATCCAACCGTGAACCCGGATCGCTCGTCTGCCAGTCAGTTCTTTACAATTTTCAACAAATACACGCTGGAACTGCGTTATCCGTTTTCAACCAACCCGAATAGCACCATTTTTGGCCTGGCGTTTTTTGAAGCGGCAAACGGATGGTATAATTATAAAGATTATAACCCTTTCCAACTCAGACGAAGTGCAGGTGTGGGTATGCGGTTTTTCCTCCCTATGTTTGGATTGCTTGGATTTGATTATGGTGTAGGATTTGATCGGATAACGCCTAATGGCAAACTCCGCGACGCAGCCAGGTTTACCTTTATGCTTGGTTTCGAGCCGGAATAATTACATAATAACTGTAAAATAAATAGTTATGAAAAAACTACTGATTCTTGGTATGGCTATCCTGTTATCTGCAGTAGCAGTACAGGCCCAACGTTATGCAATTGTGGATACCCGCTATATACTGGATAAGTTGCCGGAATATAAAGAGGCCCAGGAAGCGCTGAATAAAACCAGTGAAATCTGGCAGGCTGAAATTGACTCAAAGCAACAGGCTCTCAATAAATTATACAAGGATTATGAGGCTGAGAAAGTGATGTTGAGTCCTGAGCTGCTCAAGAAAAGAGAAGATGAAATCTTCAATCGGGAAAAAGAAGTTCGGGAACTCCAGCGGCAACGTTTTGGGTTTGAGGGAGATCTCTTCAAAAAGCGCCAGGAACTGGTGAAACCCATACAGGATAAGGTTTACGCCGCCATTCAGAAAATTGCAGTGGCCCGGATGTACGACTTTATTTTGGACAGAAGTGAAGGAATTACTGTTATATTTGCCGACCCCAAGCTCGATAAAAGTGAAGATGTGCTTAGGGAATTGGGTGTTAAATAACGTTAAATTAGACGAATAAAGACAACTAAAACCAAAACGAAAACAACTTAAAGTAACAAAAAGATCGCATGAAAAAAGTTTTATCTGTTCTGATGGTAGCGCTTGGAATCGCAGCGTTCAGCCAGTCTGCCCAGGCGCAGACCAAAATTGGTTATATCAGCTTTAATGAAATTGTGGCCCTTATGCCCGAAGCAAAAAAAGCCGATTCTTCATTGGTTCAATTTCGGGATGCTTTGATTCAAAGTGCCCAGGATAAAGAAACAGCGTTGAATGAAGCTATCAATAAGTTCAATGCCGATTCTGCAAAGATGACGCAAGCAGTTAAGGATGTAAAAAGAAAAGAATTACAGCAAAAGCTGACTGAACTTCAGGGTGAAGAGCAGCGCATCCAGCAGGAATTGCAAAAACGCCAGGAAGAACTGAGCGAGCCTATCCAGAAAAAAGCAATGGATGCAGTTCAGGCTGTTGCCAAAGAAAGTGGGTATGCATACGTATTGCCAAAGGAGTACCTGATCGTATCTCCTCCCGGTGATGACTTGTTGCCACTGGTTAAGAAAAAATTAGGTCTTAAATAACGATACTTTTCACAGGCTCTGTATGAACGCCGGGATAGCATCCCGGCGTTTGTTATATTTGGCAAACTCATGGAAAAGCAACTGGCACCCATTGGTGTATTTGATTCCGGTTATGGAGGTCTGACGGTTCTGAAAAAAATCGTGGATGTATTGCCTGCTTACGATTATCTCTACCTGGGAGATAACGCAAGAGCGCCCTATGGTACGCGTAGTTTTGAAACAGTGTATCGCTATACCCTGGATTGTGTAAAGTGGTTTTTTGCGCAGGGTTGCCCACTTGTGATTCTTGCCTGTAATACGGCCTCTGCAAAAGCATTAAGAAGTATTCAGCAACAGGATTTGCCACAGCTTGCACCAACAAACCGCGTTTTGGGGGTAATCCGTCCAACTACTGAATTGATTGGAACTTTAACCAAAACCGGGAAAGTAGGTATTCTGGCCACCAAAGGAACTGTCAGTTCAGGGTCTTATCCAATTGAAATTGAAAAGTTTTATCCTGGCATTTCGGTCTACCAGGAGGCCTGTCCCATGTGGGTGCCACTGGTTGAAAACAATGAACATGCCGGGTCGGGTGCTGATTATTTTGTGAAAAAACATCTTGATTCTTTATTGGAAAAGGACAGCTCAATAGATACCCTTTTACTGGCCTGTACGCATTACCCGCTGCTGATGGATAAGATAAAGCAGTTTCTACCGGATGGCATCCGTATAATTTCGCAGGGAGAAATTGTGGCGAATAGCCTCTTGGATTATCTACAAAGACACCCTGAAATGGAACCGCGCCTTTCCAAAACCGGTAGTAGAAGGTTTTGTACAACGGATGATATATCTGATTTTGAACAACATGCCAGCCTGTTTTACGGAGAAGCAATACAGGCGGAAAAAATTAATCTCACATGATTCAGATGCTGATAGTAGCAGCGATAGGATGTATAAGTTTTTTTGCATCAGCTCAAAACAAACCAGCTATCGTGCCCCAGCCTGTTCAATTGAACATGCTTCCCGGCAAAGGTTTCCAGCTTACGGCGGCTACCAGTATTGTAACTGACAGCAGTTGGAAAACACAGGCATTATATTTTCAACAGGAAATAGCCAGGCAAACGGGTTTGACGCTTCCGGTTTGGGTGGCCAATGACACGAAAACACCTGAAAAGTCAGCAATATATTTGGTGAAAGACTCCATATCGTTGAATCGTCCGGAAATGTACCTGCTGCAGGTAGATCAAAAGGCCGTGAAGCTGAGTGCTGCAGGTGTTCGTGGATTGGTAAACGGTGTTCAAAGTTTTCTTCAGTTGCTGCCTTTGAAGAGTATGGCAACCATCGAGCTGCCTGCTCTTTCAATTCTGGATTATCCCAGGTTTGCCTACCGAGGCATGCACCTGGACGTAGTGCGGCATATTTTTCCAGTCGATTACATCAAAAAATACATTGACTATCTGACATTTCATAAGTTTAATACCTTTCACTGGCATCTGACCGATGATCAGGGATGGCGTTGGGAAGTCAATTCCTATCCCAAATTGAACAGCATCGGATCCTGGAGAGACTCCACCCTGATTGGACATTTTAAAGAGCAGCCTGCCCGCTATGATGGAAAGCGTTATGGTGGGTTTTATACAAAAGCAGAAATCAGGGCAATCCTTGAATATGCAGCCGTAAGAGGTATTACCGTAATACCGGAACTGGATATCCCAGGACATAGCCGGGCTGCTATAGCTGCCTATCCTGAATTCAGCACTCGTCCGGATACTACCTGGAATGTAGCAACAACCTGGGGCATGTACAACCGGCAAAACAATGTGCTGGCACCCAATGCCGCGAGTTTTACCTTTTTAAGGACCATCTTCCTGGAATTAACTGAGTTATTTCCATCCACTTACATTCATTTGGGTGGGGATGAATGTTCTAAGCTTTGGTGGAAGCAGGACCCGGCCACACAGGCATTTATGAAAGAAAAAGGGCTCAAGAATGAGACAGCACTTCAGACTTATTTCATAGAGCAGGTTGCCGGTTATTTGAAAAAATCGGGCAGAAAAGCAATTGGTTGGCATGAAATTGCAGAAGGCGAGCTGGATACTGCAACCCTTATTATGAACTGGGGAGATGAAAAACAGGCCCTGATTGCAGCCCGTAAAGGCTTTTCGCTGATTATGTCGCCCGGAAAGCCCTATTATTTTGATCATTACCAATCAAAGAATCCGAAGGACAGCCTGGCAATTCATGGTTACAATCCGTTAGAAGCTGTTTATCAATACGACCCGGTGCCTGCTGCAATCAGTAAAGAGGGATTGGCGTATAAAATCATAGGAGGGCAGGCGAACGTCTGGACCGAGTATATGGAATATTCAACCAAGGTTGATTATATGATTTTTCCAAGGATGTCTGCAGTCAGTGAGGCGCTTTGGACGCCGGCTGGCAGGAAAAATTACCCGGACTTCCTAAACCGATTGGAAAAAACGATCCTACCCAGGTATCAATTTTGGAATAGCTCCTGGTTTCCTCATTACCGGCAGTGGGGAATAAGAGATTAGGCTCTTTTTTATTCCAATATTTTATTACCTTTGCCGTCCCTTTCACGACACAAGCGGGTATGGTGGCCCGATGTGATTGGAAATCAGCTGACTGGCTCTCCA
>JALOMU010000043.1 GCA_025455285.1 Flavihumibacter sp. | reverse complement strand
TTAATACGATCCACTTCCTTACCTGCTTTCTCCCAGGCTTCAAATCCCCCTTCCAGGAACCCGATGGTATAATCATATCCCACACGGGCCAGTCGGGTTACCACTTCTTCTACTCGGTTAGGTTCTGCTACCAGGAGGATCGCCTGTTTCACATCCGGAACCAGGGCACCTACCCAGGGAGCAAAGTTTCCGTCGATTCCGATATTAATTGAATTCGGTACAAATCCTTTTGCAAATACCTGCGGATCTCGGGTATCCAAAATCAAGGCACCCGTTTCATTCGCAGCTACTTCAAACGCGGCAGGTGATAAAGCATGTTGTCCGCGCTCAAGGACTTCATCAATACTGTCATATCCCTCCTTATTCATCATCACATTTAGTGGGAAATAAGCCGGAGGAGGGAGCAGGCCGGTTGTGACTTCTTTTACAAATTCTTCTTTCGTCATGTCTGCCCGCAACGCATAATTGGTTTTCTTCTGATTGCCCAATGTATCCGTTGTTTCCTTACTCATATTCTTTCCACAGGCACTGCCGGCACCATGAGCAGGATATACGATGATATCATCCGCCAACGGCATGATCTTGTTTCTTAAGGAATCAAATAGTGTTTCGGCTAATTGTTCCTGTGTCATGTGTGCTGCTTTTTGCGCCAGATCTGGCCTGCCCACATCCCCAATGAAAAGGGTATCGCCTGAAAACAGTCCGATATGTTTTCCCTGGGCATCTTTTAACAGATAACAGGTACTCTCCATCGTATGACCAGGTGTATGGATAACTTTGAAAGTCAGTTTACCTACTTTGAATTCTTCCCCGTCTTTAGCGATGTACGCATCAAAACTGGGATTGGCATTCGGTCCGTATACAATCCTGGCTCCGCTTTTCTTTGCCAGATCGATATGACCACTTACAAAATCAGCATGGAAATGGGTTTCAAAAACATATTTGATGCTGGCACCATCTGCTTTGGCCCGCTCCAGGTAAGGTTCCACTTCGCGAAGCGGATCAATTACTACTGCTTCGCCGGCACTTTCAATATAATAGGCACCCTGTGCCAGACATCCCGTATATATTTGTTCGATTTTCATGTTGCTATAATTTGACTGTTACGAACACAAATTTGATACTAATTAAAGCCCTGGTCTATGACTTTTGTCACATTGTTCCACTAGCTGAGGTGAATCACTTCTATTGAGTTTCGCTGTAGCTTCACCTTGCCCAATTGTTCCATTTTCTTTAACAATCGGGAGATCACTTCACGGGATGAATTCAGTTCGTCTGCAATCTCCTGGTGACTGATGGGAATGATCTTTGATCCCAGGGTCTGGACATGTTTTTTAAGGTAGAATTCCAATCGCTCATCCATTGCCTGGAAAGCGATATGATCAATGGTAACTAGCAGCTCCTCAAAGCGTGAGCGGTAGGTTTCCAGCACAAAATGGTACCAGGATTTGTACTTGCCCATCCACTCATCCATATAGGCCAACGGAATACTGATTACCTCGGTATCTTTTACAGCTTTCGCCATAATCTGGCTGGTTTCCTGTTTCACCGCACACACCATACTCAGTGCACAGGCTTGTCCCGGCTGCAGGTAGTACATGAAAAACTCATTCCCCTGGTCATCTTCCCGGTAAACTTTTACGAGTCCCTCTACAATAAGCATGGTACTTTTAAAGTATTGCCCTGTGCGCATCAGTTGCTCCCCTGCGGTAAAAGAACGGACTTCACTTTTTTCTTCTATATCATCGACCAACTCCTTTTCAAAAGTTGGAAAATGCTGCCTGATTTCAGTTGCTTCCATATTTCTGAGTTTTTGTAAACCAATAAAACTACGACAAAAGATTCTTTCTATTTTTGAGCCTGCAGATGCTTAATAACTACTACCAGACGGATTTATTGGAAGCCGGAATTGATGAAGCCGGAAGGGGTTGTTATGCCGGCCCAGTATTTGCAGCCGCTGTTATCCTGCCTCCTGATTTCTATCATCCCTTGCTCAACGATTCCAAACAGGTAAAGGAAAAAGACAGATACGAATTACGTGCTTTCATCCAGGAAAAAGCAGTAGCCTGGGCTGTTGCATCTGTGGAAGAAGCAGAGATCGATCGCATCAATATTCTGCAGGCTACCTGGAAAGCTATGCACCTCGCTATTCAGAATCTGGTCACAAAACCGGAATTCCTCCTTATTGACGGGAATCGCTTTCGCTCCTTTTCGGGTATCCCTCACCGTTGTATTGTCAAGGGTGATTCCCTCTATGCGTCGATCGCTGCCGCAAGCATTCTTGCCAAAACCTGTCGCGATGATCACATGAACCAATTGCATTCTTCTTATCCGCAGTACGGCTGGAAACAAAATAAAGGGTATGGTACAAAAGTTCATCGTGATGCAATCCTACAACATGGATTGTGTGAATTCCACAGAAAGAGCTTTCAGATCAATCCTGCCATCCCATCCCTTTTTTGATTAATCTGCTTCTGTCCATTCTCCTGCTCCCTGGCGAACCAGTTCCGGTGGGTTCTGAGTGCAGTCTATGATGGTGGAAGGAGTCCAGCCACCAATTCCCCCATCTACCACCACGTCAACGAGTTTTCCAAAATTGCTCTGCATCATTTCCGGATCAGTATACTCTTCTACCATTTCACCTGGCAGGGAAGCACTTAAAATGGGACGACCAAGTTCCCGAACAATGGTCCGGGCAATATTGTTACCGGGTACCCGAAGTCCAATGGTATCTTTCCGGCTTTTTAATATTTTTGGTACTTCTTTACTGGCCGGAAGAATAAACGTATAAGGACCAGGCAAATGACTTTTCAACAAACGGTACAGAGGCGTGGAGATGGATTTGGTATACTGGCTCAGGTCACTAAGGTCGTAACAGATAAAGGATAACTGTGCTTTGGCAGGATCGACCTGTTTGATCCGGCAAATTCGTTCAATCGCTTTAGGTTGAAAAATATCACAACCAATACCATAAATCGTATCGGTTGGATAAATGATAATCCCTCCCTCACTTAATGTATCAACAATGGTCCGGATAGCCCGCGGTTGCGGATTATCAGGATGCACATGAATAAGCATATTCTAAGTTAAGAAGAAACACCAGACCTATGTTATTGAAATCAGTTGATGTTTGGGATTCAATCAGCCCGGATGAGTTCAAAAAACTTTATTACAACAAAGGAATCCCCGTTGTTATCAAAAAGCTTTCGCAAGAATGGCCTGCTTATCAGAAATGGAACTGGGATTATTTTAAAGATGCGGTGGGCGCTGTGAAAGTGGGAGTGTATAATAACATCAAGAGTGATGCCCGAACGCCTATCAATACAGCAGACGATTATATGCTTTTTGGCGATTACATCGATCAGGTAAAACAAGGCCCGGTTGAACTTCGCATTTTCCTATTCAACCTTTTTACCCATGCACCGCAGTTAGTGAAGGATTTTTCATGGCCGGATGCGTACCTGAAAGGATTTGTGAAGCGATTTCCAATGCTGTTCATCGGCGGCCAGGGTTCCGTAACTCATATGCATTTTGATATTGATATGTCGCATATTCTACACACGCAGTTTGTTGGCCGCAAGCGTGTTTTGCTCTTTCCATATAACCAACATCGGTATATCTACCGCAAACCCTGGGAAGTTTTGAGTTTTGCCAACTTTGAAAAATATTATGAACCTGCACAATCCAAACTAAATATGGAGCAGTTTCCTCTCCT
Source organism: Flavihumibacter sp. (assembly GCA_025455285.1). GTDB lineage: Bacteria > Bacteroidota > Bacteroidia > Chitinophagales > Chitinophagaceae > Flavihumibacter. The sequence continues at coordinate 4,651 of JALOMU010000043.1, read as the reverse complement.
GAAAAAAGCCGCCGGCTTTGATCTGGTACTTGAACATGGCGATACACTTTTCATGCCCGCAGGTTACTGGCATCATATGGAATACCTGGAGAGTGGCTTCGCGATGAGTCTCCGCGCTTTGCAACAATCATTGGAAGGTAAACTGCATGGTGCCTGGAACCTGTTTGGTATGAGAAATATTGACACGCTGATGAAAAAAACAGTACCAGACTGGTGGTACGCGTATAAAAAGAAGAAAATAGCCAATTTTTCAGATTAATTTTTGCGTTGTATTGCTTCAGGCTTTAATTTTAACCAGTCTTTTGGACATTTTAACTGATTATCCAATTCCTGCGACTCCAATTTCTACCTTTTCCCTAAAGTGTTGCGAAGCTTGCCTTATCCTGACAAAGCCGTCTGATCGATTACCCCCTTTATTTATTGTGTGCAATCCGTTTGCCTAACAACTTAGATTATTGAAAACCCATATATAACCTCTTTCTTTTTGTGGTTTCAGAGGTAAGCACAGGCCGGCGATTTCCATCGCTGGCTTATTTTTTGTACTATATAATAGGCTGATTATTGAATGGTCCAAACTTCCGAACCGCGTAACAGGCGGTCAAGATCACCCTTACCCTTAAGCGAAATTGTTTCTTCAATCTGCATCGCCATAATATCTTCATAACAGGCACGATCCGTTTCATAGAAAACTCCGAATGGCCTTGGCATATGTCCTTCTATCCGGGGATCATCAAAAAGACGAACCAGGATCTGGGCTTTGTAAAAATCTCTTTCGTCATGAATCCAGCAGTCGTCGGCACTGAATCCTTCATTTAGGTCTACCAATACAGGTTTTAATCCATCCAGCTTTATACCCTTGTCTTTGTTTGCGCCAAACAACAGCGGCTTACCCTGTTCAAGGAAAAGGGCCTGTTCCTGTTTGGTTGATTTCTCTGTAAAGATTTCAAAGGCTCCGTCGTTGAAAATATTACAGTTCTGATAAATCTCCAGGAAGGAAGAACCTTTGTGCGCATGGCTGCGGATCAGCATTTCCTGCAAGTGCTTGGGATCACGATCCATGCTCCGGGCAACAAAACTGGCATCCGCACCCATTGCCAGGGCAAGTGGATTAAAGGGATGATCGATTGACCCAAATGGTGTACTCTTGGTAATTTTATGTTCCTCAGAAGTAGGTGAATACTGCCCCTTGGTCAGACCATAAATCTGGTTGTTAAAGAGCAGGATATTTACATCAAAATTGCGGCGCAGCAAATGGATGGTATGATTACCTCCGATACTTAACCCATCTCCGTCACCGGTTACAATCCAAACACTTAATTCCGGACGGGTAGCCTTTAATCCACTAGCTATGGCGGTAGCCCTGCCATGGATGGAGTGCATTCCATAAGTATTCATGTAATAAGGGAAGCGGCTACTACACCCGATACCGGAAATAATGACAATATTTTCTCTGGGAACACCAATGCCAGGCATCACTTTTTGCACCTGTGCAAGGATGGAATAATCTCCGCATCCGGGGCACCAGCGCACTTCCTGGTCTGTTGCAAAATCCTTGGGTGTTAATCCCGGTATTGTTGCCGGGGCCGCTTCAATTGTACTCATATCCTCAAATAATCCGCAAAGTTAGGTTTTTCGATCCATCAGGGAAGTTTCTGTAACAGAAAGAGATAAGGGCTGTGCAGGTGATGCACAAACATATTGGTTTCACTATCCTGCCAACGCGCCCTGTACTCCTCATCCGGGTGCAATACGATAGTAGTACCCGTTCGAACGTAATGATTTGAATTATAATAACCTGGAGCCTGGAAGCCATTCAACTTCTTTCCTACTATTTTGGAAGTATGTTTACCCAGGTATTTCTGATAATTCCGCTGCGCCCGGATACTGGGTTTGCTCAACCGGTTATATACGTACTTCAAGACCAGTTTATCAGGAAATTTCTGCTTCCTGATCTGAGATTTGGCATTGGTAAACGGGTTGGTTGTGTTGAAGTCCTGGATCGTTTGTATAGAAAGAGGAACCTCTGGCACCCAGTCGGCCGAATTCACCACATTAAATGCCCATCCCCCATAAGTCATGGCTTCATAATCATATGCGAAATAAAGATTACCAGGTTTTGGTCCGGCACTGCAATAGGTTTTGAAGCGAATATCCACCGGTAATTTGCCCGACCGCTGTAAACTGTATAGATGTGAAGTCAATAGATAGGCAATCCCTCCCCCCTGGCTATGCCCCATGATCAGGATATTTTTAGTGCCCGATCGATAGGTTGAATCAAGTTTTGGTAAGATATCACGAACCAGGTAGCCGGTTGCCAGCAACCAGCCCACATGAACTGCCGCCTGCGGATGTGTAGCCAGCTGATAATCAAAATTATATCCTTCTTCCAACTGGAGCGTACCCCTGGCCGGAACCATGGCTGCATATATATTAGCCAGCCAGCTATCCATATTGGTAGTGGTACCCCTTACACTGATCACCGCCTGCCCATTTTTGTCTGTCCATAAGTCCCAAAGATTGTCCAGTCCCATTACAGGCGATTCATAGACCATGGTAAATCGTTGAGGTTCCGGAAAAGTATCCGAATAGGCTTTTTCCTTTGCTGTTCGAACTGATACTTTTATCAATTCTTCATATTCCGCCTTATCAAAACCTGATTGCAGCGATTGGGAGGAAGCCGAATTGGCCAAAAAGAGCCATCCAGCCAGTGAAACAAGAAGTTTTCTCATATTATTTTTTACCGGTTACCGCTTGAAAAATAGCTAAACTGGAACCATTCAACATCAGATGTAATTCATTGTTTACAATCTTCCATTGATTTATCTGGGCTAGTATTTTGAGGAAAGCATCTTCCTGCTCCATATCCGGACAAGCCATTTTGGTACTGGCAAGTGCCCCAAATTTTAAGCCCCTGTTATCCAACAATTCAACATTGCCGGAAATCCGGTTACAGCCACCTTTTCCTGAAACCCTTCCGACCTGACCTGGTGTAAAGAGGAGAAAAAACTGATCCCGTTTGACTTCCTCTATGGTGGTACCATTCAGTTCTTTTAACTCCCAGCGATACATATACAACACTTCACTACCCTGCTCTACCTGAATTGGGGCAGTTGAAGCAGCCGGACTGGAAGCTGCACTGGGTTCATCACAATTCATTTCCTTTAATTTAATCCCGGATCCAAAGGAAAGTTCAGCCCTGTTGACAAAACGCAGTTTTCCATCCACTTCCTCACTGGCACCGTATCCTTCTACCAGTAAACTATCCTGTTTAATAAAAACAACCTGGCGGGATGATAAGCTTCCCTCCGACTGATACATATAGTCAAGCACCAATGTATCGCCGAACCATTCTCCATGTACAGAACCTTCGTTTCTGTCTTTACCACGTATGGCATAGAGCAATTCGCCCGACACATCGGTGCCGACCAGATCGATACGGAGCCGGATGGAATCAGTTCCAGCCGCATTCTCATAACAGTAATGATTAGTGGCAGACTGAATACTGTCAACCAATGCCACGCTATTGCTCACTGATTGGTCTGAAGCATTGTTACAACCGGCCAGAATAATAAATACAATAAAAACCCGGAGAAGCTTTCTCATATGTTAAAAGATTAAACTAATTTAAAAATTGCTGTTGGAAATACTATGTGTAAGAAGAAGCAGTCAGGTTGAAATAGGTTCATTTTTGTAAAAAGTTTACTGCTGCTATCAGAGGCGAAAACCAGGATCAATATTACAATTTAAACCGCCTTCGGTTTCGTTTATTTATGGTTATTTTTAGGATTCGAACCCACTGCCAAACATGAGTAAGGTACCTACGATCAAAGAAATTGCCAAACAGCTGAAAATCTCGGTTTCAACCGTCTCCCGCGCCTTACACGATCACCCGAGTATCGGCCTGAGAACAAAAACCAGGGTGCAGGAACTTGCCAGGGAATTGGGCTATGAACCCAACCAGACCGCTATTTTTTTCAAACAACGAAAAACCTTTACAATTGGAGTAATTCTTCCTTACCTGATTGAAGATTTTTTTGCAGGTGCCATCAGTGGTATTGAAGAACTTGCTATGCAGCATAAATACAATGTGCTGATCGGGCAGTCCCAGGATAATGTTGAGCGGGAAATGGAAATTCTGACAGCAATGAAAAACCAACGGGTAGATGGAATCATTGTTTCACTTTCCAAACACACCAAAAATCTGGATCATTTTGCTGTACTTGAAAAATATGGTATTCCTGTTGTTTTCTTTGACCGCGTACCCGCCTCCAACGCTTATAACAAAGTGGCCTTTAACATGCCGCAGGGAACTCACCAGGCAATTACGTACCTGATGGAAAAAGGGCATCGCAGAATCGGTATCATTAATGGCCCCAAAGAAATGAAGTCTTCCAAAGAACGTACCGACACCTATATGGAAGTGATGCAGAAAAAAAGGCTCAAGATTGATCTCAGTTTGGTAGCTTATTGCGATCTCACACGGGAAGGGACAGCCGAAGCCATGGAAAGTTTGCTCAGTCTGAAACACCCGCCCACAGCAGTTTTGGCCATAAACGATTATGTTGCCCTGGACGCCATTCAATATTGTAAATCCAAAAAAGTAAAAAACAACAAGGATATATTTTTCGTCAGTTATGCTAACCTGCCCATT
>JALOMU010000477.1 GCA_025455285.1 Flavihumibacter sp. | reverse complement strand
ACCGATATAGATTGCCGGCAGCATCTCGTATTTCTTACAAGACTGAATAAAATCCCTTAATATATCTCCTTTCCCATCTCTCCACTTGAGTGCTTTTAAACTATAGGGATTAAAATCACTTTGGTACAAAGCAAAACCGGTTTCATGGGTAACAGTCAGGATAGCAAATGTTGCACCGGCATTTTTGGCAGCCAATATCCACTGATCAGTATCCAGTTCTGTTGGATTGAAAATATTGTAATCAGCGATTGGGGTGATCCTGTTTTTTGCCTGGTTGTAGGGCTGACCATCAAACACATGGAGATCGTAATGAAAAATCACTCCGAACTCTGCGCCAGCCCAGGCAAGCTGGGCTGGTGTTGGAATGGGAACCTGACTGGTAGCTGTGTTAAGCAATAACAATTGCAGAAAGGAGATACAAATAATTCGCAACATGGCAATAACCGGCATTTTGGTCTAAGTTATTGTATTAATTTTAGGCATGAACGGTTTCAGATCAGTTATTGCAGCCACAGGAAGCGTACTTCCGGAAAGAGTCATCCACAATGAAGAATTCCTTGTGAACCGGTTTTTGCAAAAGGATGGCACCATTGTTCCCGGCACCATTCTGAGAAATATTGAAAAATTTAAGGATATCACCGGTATTGACCAGCGCAGATATGCCCGCCCTGATCAAACCACCTCCGACCTTGCCAGTATAGCCGCTACAGATGCACTAGAAAGCAGTGGTATGGATAAAGAATCCATCGATCTGTTGATCGTAGCGCATAATTTCGGCGATGTACATATAGGCACCAACCGGACTACCATGGTGCCCTCTCTGGCCTCTTTGGTGAAATACAAACTCCAAATCAAGAACCCCTCCTGCGTCGCTTATGATCTTGTATTTGGTTGTCCGGGTTGGATCCAGGGTGTCATTCAGGCCGATGCGCTAATCCGGGTTGGCGATGCCAAACGTTGTATGATTATCGGCGCAGAAACCTTATCAAGAGTCATTGATGAGCACGACCGGGATTCCATGATTTATGCCGATGGCGCAGGTGCTGTGATCATTGAAGCTGTCCAGGATTCAACGGAAGGCATCCTTGCTCATGGCAGCCAAACCTATGCAAGTGAGCATGCCCTATTATTACGAATGGACAGTTCCTATAATATGGAAAACGGGGATGCCAATCTCTACCTGAAAATGAATGGCAGAGCTTTGTATGAATTTGCATTAACCCATGTACCGCTGGTTATCAAAGAAACACTTGACAAGGCGCAGGTGCATTTATCTGAAATAAAAAAAGTACTGATCCACCAGGCCAATGAAAAAATGGATATCGCCATCCTGGAGCGACTGTACAATTTGTATGATATGCCATTAACTGACCTCTCGGTTATGCCCATGACCATCAGTTACCTTGGCAACAGTTCAGTGGCAACGATTCCAACCTTACTGGATCTGATCCTGAAGCATAAGGTGGAAGAGCAGCAGATTGAACCCGGCAACAAAGTAGTGTTTGCATCGGTTGGCGCAGGCATGAATATCAATGCCATTGTTTACCAGTTTTAACCAGCCACACGAATTACTCAGGTATTGTTAATCAGGTCATGTATCGGGATTTCATCCAGGTAAAGAGCCAATTCCCTGGTATCCCCAAAGGCCCTGTATTCCAGCACTTCTTTACTCGTACCGCAGCAGAAAATCTCAACATAGTATTCTGATAACTGGAAGAGAAAAATAACCTGCTCGTTAAAACTTCTTTTTGCAAGCACAACACCTTTCGATAAAACAGTTGATCTTTTTTGATCTTCCGTTAATGCAATGAATTCAGATAGTTTCATAAATGCTTGTTTTAAATTGATAAAATCGCACGTAAAAAACTGACACTATTCAAGGAGGCAAAAGACGAACGAAACTAAAAATGAGGCTGAAATCTGTGCCGGAGGCGGCACCGCAAGGATGGTGAATGTACAAATCATTTCCAGATTACCAAAAAAAAGCGTAGCTTAGACCGTAGAAGCAATGGAAGATATGCCCCTGCTTTGGGTTGTAAGAGATCTGCTCAACCTCCCCGGCACCAAATTCGGATGCGGGAAAGCCCTCTGCGGCGCCTGCACTTTACATGTAAATGGAAACCCGGTTCGTTCCTGCAGTTATCCTATTTCGGCAGTAGGAACCGCAACTGTTACCACAATTGAAGGACTGTCGGAGCAGGGCAATCATCCGGTTCAGGAGGCCTGGGAAAAACTGGTAGTGCCACAATGTGGATATTGCCAAACCGGACAAATCATGACCGCGGTTGCCTTACTGAAACAAAAGCCCAATCCAACCGACCAGGAGATTGACCAGGCCATGCAGGGCAATCTCTGCAGATGCGGAACTTATAACCGCATCAAGGCAGCCATTCAATTAGCTGCTTCCGGAAAACCAGCACTCCCATAATTCAACACTCCCGATCATGAAAAAGAACGCTCCTTTTTATACAAGTAACATTGAGGAAGTTGAATCTGAAATATTCAACGCCACCCGCAGGGATTTTTTAAGACTGGGAAGTATTCTTTCCGGTGGATTAATCCTGGGCGTTAGTTTCTGGTCCTGCGATTCAGCAGGCAAAAAAACAGGCACGCTCTCCACCACTGCCTACCTGAGCATCAGTGATACAGGTGAAGTAACGATTGTGGCGCATCGTTCTGAAATGGGACAGGGCATACGAACCTCTCTCCCCCTTGTGGTAGCTGATGAACTGGGGGCCGACTGGAGCAAAGTGAAAATCATCCAGGCAGAAGGGGATGAAAAAAAATACGGCAATCAGAATACCGATGGCTCTTTTTCCATCCGGATGTTTTATAAACCCATGCGGGAAGCCGGTGCTATGGCAAAAGCGATGTTATTGGAAGCAGCTGCCAAAGCGTGGGGGCTGCCCATAGCAGAACTCGATACGGAGAATGGGCAAGTCATTCATAAAGGAACTGATAAAAAAGCGGGATTCGGAGAATTTGCCGGAGCTGCTGCGAGTCTGGCTGTACCCAAGGCGGAAAGCCTCCAACTCAAAGCAGACAATCAATTCAATTTAATCGGCAAGGATACACCTATCATTGAT
>JALOMU010000476.1 GCA_025455285.1 Flavihumibacter sp. | reverse complement strand
TTAACTCCGGAAGCAGAAAAAGCCTGGAAGAACTGGTTGAAAACATCCAAATACGATCCGATGATTACCGTGGAGCATTTGGAAGAAAGAAACCTCAAACAAAAAAAGCAGGTACCTGGTCAGCAGGACAATCACGATACCATCGGTATGCTGGCTTTGGATATGAAGGGTAATTTAAGTGGTGCCTGTTCCACCAGTGGTATGGCTTTCAAAATGGCAGGCAGGGTAGGAGATTCTCCTATTATTGGAGCCGGCTTATTTGTGGACAATGAAGTGGGAGCAGCTACCGCGACTGGAGTAGGAGAAGAGATTGTACGAATCTGTGGAACACATACCATCGTGGAAATGATGCGCAATGGCCTGTCGCCGGAAGAAGCCTGTAAAAAAGCAGTTGAGCGGATTGTAAAAAGAAACGGGATAGAAAAAGCCAAAAACCTGCAGGCCGGATTTATTGCTGTTAATAAGCAAGGGGAAGTGGGAGCTTATTCCGTAATCAAAGGATTTAACTACGCCGTGCAGACTAACGAGGGTGCTTATACGAAAGATGCTAAATATCTGATCTGATGTCAATTTTACTGGAAGTCATTGCATTTGACATCAACAGTTGTAAACTGATTGAAGAAAATGGTGGGGGCCGGATTGAATTATGTGCCAATCCGCCTGAAGGAGGAACAACTGTTTCCTATGGCATGATGCGTGCGGCAAGGGAAGCCGTTCAGATCCCGGTATTTCCGATTATTCGTCCCAGAGGGGGAGATTTTTTATATACACCGGAGGAAATTGACGTAATGAAAAAAGACATCCAACTGGCAAAAGAATTTGGCATGGATGGAGTAGTTATTGGATGTCTGAAGGCCGATGGCCAGGTGGATTATGAAACCACCGCCAAACTGGTAGAACTGGCCTATCCAATGGATGTTACGTTTCACCGGGCATTTGACCAGGTACCCAATCAGCTGGAGGCATTGGAGGTGATTATAGCCGCAGGCTGCCAGCGCATACTTACCTCTGGTGGAGCCAATACAGTGATGGAGGGATTAAGTTCCTTACTTGCCTGTATCAAGGCGGCTCAAGATAGGATTATCATCTTGCCAGGTTCGGGCATCCGCTCGGGCAATATTGCGCAACTGCAGCAAGTAACCGGAATCAATGAATTTCATAGTTCTGCCCGCAAATTAACAACCGGCAATATGAAGTATAAAAACCCCTCCTTAAGCGAAGGCGCTCAAACCTGGACAGTAGATCCGGAGGAGATCAGGGAGTTGCTGCGCAATGTGAGACGTGAAACGTCATCACTTCACCACCGATATCTTCAATATATTCGTCGGCAAATGTTCTTTCACAGGTGTACTTCCCGTATTAACTACTACATCTCCAACCTGGACAAAGCCACGCTCTTTCAGAATTTCATGCTGATCAGAATGTATATCATCCAGGCTTTCCTCTTCTTCATAAAAGAACGCTCTTACGCCCCAGCTCAGACTCAACTGATTCACCAGGGAACGTTCTTTGGTGAAAATATACAAAGGAGATTTGGGACGATAGCTGGACAACATAAAGCCGGTATAACCACTCTGTGTCATGCCGATCAATGCATGTGCATTTACATCTTTGGCAATCTTACAGGCATTGTAACAGATCGCATCACTCAGGAAAGAAGGAGAGTGGGGCTGTGGCGTCAGGTCTTCTTCGCGGTTGTAATAATAGGCTTTGGTTTCTATTTCGCGAATGATCTTACTCATGGTTTCAATAACCAATACCGGATACTGACCAGTTGCTGTTTCACCACTTAACATTACTGCATCCGCACCTTCCATTACCGCATTGGCCACATCGGTTACTTCAGAACGATTGGGCTTCACACGATCGATCATACTTTCCATCATCTGGGTTGCAACAATTACCGGCTTCGCACGGTGCATGCATTTGCGGATGATATCCTTTTGAATCAGGGGAACCTGCTCCATGGGGATTTCAATACCAAGGTCGCCGCGTGCAATCATTACACCATCGCTCTCCAGGATCAAATCCCGCAGATTGGTGATGGCTTCAGGCATTTCAATTTTGGAAATTACCTTGGTCTTGCTCTCGTGACGGTTCAGTATGGTTCTTAACTGGATCAGGTCTTCCACTCTTTTCACAAAAGAAAGCGCTACCCAGTCGAGTTTTTGTTCAATTATAAAATCAAGATCAAGCAGGTCTTTTTCGGTTAAGGCTGGCAGTGAGATCTTGGTGTCCGGCAGGTTAATCCCTTTCTTGGAAGATAATTTTCCACCAACGGTTACTCTAACTTTTACATCATTCTCATCGGTGATTTCAGTAACCTCTACCTCAATTTTACCATCATCAATAAAAATCCGGTTGCCAACAATTACATCTGCGTGCAGGTTGGGATAACTTACATAAATTTTTTCCAGGGTGCCAACACATTTGGTATTGGTGAAGGTTAGAATATCGCCTTCATTCACCATAATGCCATTGTTTTCAATTTCACCAACCCTTAGTTTAGGTCCCTGCAAGTCACCCAGGATTGCAATATTATAGGGTTCAGTAGAATTGATCTGGCGGATATGTTCAATGATTTTTGCTTTGTCTTCATGTGAGCCGTGAGAGAAATTCAGTCGGAAAACATTCACACCGGCACGAACCAGGGCAAGGAGTTTATCGTAGGTATCACAAGCCGGACCAACAGTGGCTACAATCTTGGTCCTTTTAAAAGCATGTTGCCTGCCTGCTTCTTTATCCATTTCCTGGTGCAGGTATTTAGAGGCGTGTTTTGACATATGTTAGATTTTCGTTGCTTGCTTTTTTGATTGGATCAGGAGGCGAGGATCTTCACGATCTTCATCCATTCCTCATTGATTTTTTGTTTTGCCTTTACTGCATTTTCAAGTGGAGTATAATGCATTTTATTATTCTGGATGCCTACCATTACATTATTACGACCTGTCATCAGGCTTTCCACAGCGTGGTAACCCATGCGACTGGCAATTAGACGATCCAGGCAGGTGGGTGATCCACCGCGTTGAATATGTCCGAGTATACAAACCCGGGTATCAATATGAGGAAGTTTTGCTTTCACGTGTTTGGCAACTTCTTCCGCTCCACCAAATTCATCCCCTTCCGCCACTACAATCAGGTTAACCAGCTTTCTGCGTTTTTCTTTTTCCTGCAAACTTTTTACTACCTGATCGATATCGGTTTTCTTTTCAGGAATCAGAATATGTTCTGCTCCTGTTGCTATGCCACTGTGCAAAGCGATATAACCGGCATCACGGCCCATCACTTCAATTATAAAGAGACGGTCATGCGCATCTGCTGTATCACGGATTTTGTCAATAGCTTCTACTGCTGTATTCACTGCAGTATCAAAACCGATCGTAAAATCAGTACCTGCAATATCTTTATCAATGGTTCCGGGTAATCCAATACAGGGAATGTCAAATTCCTGGCTGAACTTCAAT
>JALOMU010000042.1 GCA_025455285.1 Flavihumibacter sp. | reverse complement strand
TACAAGAGGTAACGAACTGGGAGAAACGGGGCAAGGGATATGGTGTTGCATTTGCCGAGTGTTTTGGTTCTATTATTGGAGAGGTAGTGCAGGTATCCAAAAACGGAGAGAATGGCGTGAAAGTGGATAAGGTAACGGTGGTGATTGACTGCGGCTGGTATGTAAACCCAACCATTATAGAACAGCAAGTGGAAGGCAGTGTAATCATGGCCCTGGGTGCAGCAACCATTCATGCCACCAATTTCAGGGATGGTAAGGCGGTAGAAACCAATTTCCATCAATATCGGTTATCAAGAATTCAGGATACGCCTGAAATTGAAGTGATCATCATGGAGAACGACGAAAAAGCAGGTGGTGTTGGAGAACCGAGTCTGCCTCCGCTGGCACCTGCTTTGTGTAATGCGATTTATGATTTAACGGGAAAGCGTATTCGAAAACTTCCTTTTTCGCTGAATAATCTGCCGGAAGCATAAGCACCGGCAGATTGCTTTATTTGCGCGCCGCTTTTACCTGGGCTGGAGTGAAAACTGCTTTGGATTTATTTCCCCAACTGTTGGCAACATAGTTGGTCACATCGGCTATTTCTTCATCAGAAAGATAAGACTGCTCTGGCATCATCATGTTATAGGTTTTACCATTTACCTTAATTTCTTCATTAAGGCCATTCAGAATAACGGTGATGATTTTTTTCGGATCCTTCTGGAAATAATCAGATTTGGCAAGTGGAGGAAAACTTCCTTCAATTCCTTCTCCGTTTTCCTGGTGACAACTCATGCAATTGTTGTCATACACTTCTTTACCGCGCTTTATACTAGCCTCTTTCGGATTCTGTACAAAGGCCGAAAACACTATTACGCTAAACGTAAGTACGGATGCAACAGCAATTTTTTTCATGTGTTTGGTTATGCTAGATTATATTAATGAGTTCGCCTTCAAGGTCATAATCATAGGCTTTTGTAATTTTTACCTGAACAAATTGTCCGGGAACAAGTTTTTCACTGGTATTAATCACCACTTCATTATCCACTTCCACACTGTCAAATTCCGTTCTTCCAAGATAACGACCTGCCTCTTTTTTATCAACTATTACCTTAAAAATCTGACCCAGTTTTTCCTGGTTTTTTTCCAGGCTGATTTCCTGTTGTACTTCCATAATTTCCTGAGCACGTGCTTCCTTCTCTTCTGCCGGAATGCTATCTTCCAGGTCGTGAGCCGAAGTATTTTCTTCGTGTGAATAGGTAAAGATACCTACCCTGTCGAACCGCATCCGCTTTAAAAAGTCTTTCAGTTCTTCCACATCCTCCCTGGTTTCTCCCGGGAACCCGGTGATTAGGGTGGTTCGGATACAAATTCCTGGCACCTGTTCACGTATAGCAGCAATGAGTGTCTCCATCTCCTCCCTTGTAATCTGCCGCTTCATTGCTTTTAACATATTGTTGGATGCGTGCTGCAGGGGCATATCCAGGTAGTTACAGATAGTAGGATGGGCTTTGATAGCATCCAGTATTTCCATCGGAAACTTGGATGGGTAGGCATAATGCAGCCTAATCCATTCGATGCCAGGCACAGTGGCCAATTGATGCAACAACTCCGGCAGTTGTCTTTTTTTATACAGATCAAGTCCGTAATAGGTGAGTTCCTGCGCAATCAGCATGATTTCCTTCACGCCTTTTTTAACCAGGGATTCCGCTTCTTTTACGAGTTCTTCAATCGGCCGGCTAACATGACCACCCCGCATCAGGGGAATGGCACAGAAAGAGCAGGTACGATTGCATCCTTCCGAAATTTTCAGATATGCATAATGTTTTGGCGTTGCCAGCATGCGCTCCCCCAGCAATTCAGCCTTGTAATCTGCTTCCATTTCTTTCAGAATCAGGGGCAATTCCATGGTGCCGAACCAGGCATCCACTTCAGGAATTTCTTTTTCCAGATCCTCCCGATACCGCTGGCTTAAACAGCCGGTAACATACACTTTGTCGAGTTTGCCTTTCTGTTTAAGGGCAACCTGGTCGAGTATGGTATTGATGGATTCTTCCTTGGCCTTATCTATAAAACCGCAGGTATTAACCACTACTATGTTATGATCCAGTTTTGCGTTTTCATGCACTACCTGGATATCATTGGCGAGCAGCTGACCGCTGAGCACCTCACTGTCCACCATGTTTTTACTACAACCCAGGGTAATGATATTCACTTTGTCCTTCTTCAGCGTTCTGGCTTTCATGTACTATTTAAATAAGGCGCGAAGTTACGCTTTTCCCCTCGCCGGGGAAAGAGACGGATCCCATGCACGAAAACAGTTTGGCATAATTTTTTGTTTTAGGGGCAAAACCGTTTGTATGAAAACATGGATAACCACAGCCTGTATAATAGCAGGGTTAGCTATTGCAGGGCAAACTCAGGCACAAGCATTGGGAAGTACGTATCGCACGGCACTGGGAGTTAAGTTCTGGCCCGCAGGAATTACCGTGAAACATTTTGTCAAAAACAACAGGGCGCTGGAGGGAATTGGCTATTTCTGGAATCACGGATTCCGTTTTACCGGCCTCTATGAATTTCATGGCGACATTAATGGTGCACCAGGATTGAAATGGTATGCAGGCCCGGGTTTCCACACCGGGGTATTCAATGATCGCTGGGGCCATTACAGGCGTAGGGGCGATCGGTACTATTATTACGAAGATGGCGATTTTTCACTTGGTGTAGATGGTGTGTTAGGCCTTGATTACAAATTCAAAGGCGCGCCTATCAATATCAGCCTTGATATTCAGCCTTATGTTGAATTGGTTGGAAGTCCGCATATGGATGTATGGGGCGGAGCAGCGGTGAGGTTCACCTTCTAAACTACCAGGAAGACCTCAGGAGTTAAGGCTAAAGAGGCTATCAACAAATTCGTGTTTGTCGAATACCAGGAGGTCTTCCATTTTTTCACCTACTCCTATAAACTTCACGGGTATTTTGAACTGGTTGGCAATAGCCAGCACCACTCCCCCTTTTGCAGTTCCATCTAATTTGGTAATTGCCAGGGCACTTACATCTGTAGTAGCTGTAAAATGCTTAGCCTGTTCAAGTGCATTTTGTCCGGTTGAACCATCTAAAACAAGCAGCACTTCATGTGGAGCATTCGGGATTACTTTCTGAACAACACGTCGGATTTTGCCAAGCTCATCCATAAGGTGGGCTTTGTTGTGAAGTCGTCCAGCTGTGTCAATAATAATAACATCCGTACCACGTGCAACACCACTTTGTACTGTATCAAACGCAACGGCAGCCGGATCAGAACCCATATCCTGTTTTACAATTGGAACACCTACCCTTTCACTCCAGATGGTTAACTGGTCAACCGCAGCAGCACGGAAGGTATCAGCAGCACCCAGTAATACCGATTTTCCTGCTTTCTTGAAATTATAAGCCAGTTTCCCAATGGTGGTGGTTTTACCTACTCCATTCACGCCAACTACAAGAATTACATATGGTTTGTTGGGAAGATCCGACTGGAAAGAATAGGTATTACTTTCCGGCGCGTCCACTAATACGGCGCGGATTTCATCCTGCAGAATAGTGTTGAGTTCCGAGGTATTAAGGTATTTATCGCGGGAAACTCTTTTTTCGATTCTCTCAATAATCTGAACGGTGGTTTCGATTCCCACATCAGCAGTAACCAGTGCTTCTTCCAGGCTGTCCAGCACTTCGTCATCCACTGAACTTTTTCCAGCTACCGCCTTGGTGATCTTGCTTAGAAAACTTTCCTTGGTTTTCTGCAATCCCTGATCAAGTGATTCCTTTTCTTTCTTCCCAAATAATTTGTCGAAAAAACCCATATCCGATAGTGTATAATGGTAGATGTAATGATAGGCATACGCCTTCCCTTATTGGGATGCCAAAGGTAAGATTCCCAACCGGTTTTTCAGGATTAGCTTCAGCACAGCAATTGGATAAAACAGAAAAAGCTGTTCCGGATATCAGAACAGCTCATCAGGTAAAAAAGTACCCGGAATTATTTTTCGCCCAGGAATTCTTTGATTTTGTCCTTGTGAACGATCGCCTCTTTGAAAGTATAGGCACCGCTCTTGGGACTACGAACAGCCTTGATCACTTTGGTCCAGTTCTTAGCTTCAGCTGCTGCCTTCTGGTCTTTAGTTTTGATCGCGGTTTTTGCTGCTTTTGCCATGGTATGATAAATTAGAAAATTTGTAAATCAGGTTTACGCGTCTTATTTGATTTCTTTGTGTACAGTCACTTTCTTTAGAATGGGATTGTACTTCTTCAACTCCAGGCGCTCGGGAGTGTTCTTCTTGTTCTTGGTAGTGATATAACGGCTTGTACCAGGCTGACCACTGGTCTTATGCTCGGTACATTCCATAATCACCTGAACTCGGTTACCTTTCTTTGCCATTGTAATGCGTTTTATAAGGATCGCCACCGAAGCGGCAATTAATTTCTTTTAGATTTTAACTCCTTTTGCTCTCAATTCCTTTACTACTGCATACAAACCATTTTTGTTGATGGTACGCAGTCCTTCAGCAGACAGTTTCAATGTAATCCACTTGAAACCCGATGACCAGTGATCGGAGTCTTACCCGTAACCTGACATACTCTAGCCATGACTGTCAAAATTTAGGACGGCAAAGGTAGGAGTAAATCTCGATAAAATCAAAACTAAAACTAAAAAAATAAAAAGCCAGATTAGAATGAGGTAACCTTGAGGTTTCCATGAGGTTTCCATGAGGTTACCTTTAGATAACCTGTTAAGCCAACGGTTGGTTCGCTAACAATTCCTTAATTTGGGTACATCTGCCAGATCCGGAATTTTGGATATAAATGGCTGATTATGACAGATATGGACGGAAAAAGAAAGACGATACCAAGGGATCTAAGCTGGCTGGCTTTTAATGGCAGGGTTTTGCAGGAAGCTGCAGATCCATCCAATCCACTGCGGGAACGCATTAAATTCCTGGGCATTTTTTCCAACAATATGGATGAGTTTTTCCGGGTTCGCGTAGCCACCCTGAAACGAATGATTGAGCTGAGTACTACAAAAAAGGCCAAACTAAATATGCACCTGGAAATCTCACCGGAAAAAATCCTGGAAGAGATCATGATTCGGGTGTTGCAGCAGCAACATGAATTCAACCGGATCTGGGGAATGGTGCAGGCTGATCTGAGGAAGGAAAAAATATTCCTGATCACAGAAAAACAGCTCAACCGCGAACAGAAACTGTTTGTCAAACAGTTTTTTGAAGAAGAAGTCAGGGTAAATACCATCCCACTTATGGTTGATCAGGTTCCGAATTTTCCATACCTCCGCGACAAATCCCTTTTCCTGGCTGTTCTTATGAGCCGGAAATCTGCCGATTTTGCCCGCAAATATGCCTTGATTGAAATACCTACAAAAGCTGTCGGCCGCTTTATCCAGCTTCCCTCTCCTGATGGGGAAAAACACATCATCTTGCTGGAAGATATTATCCGTTTTAATCTGCCTTCCATTTTCTCTTATTTTGGCTATGAAAAATTTGAATCCTGGATCTTTAAAATGACCAGGGATGCAGAAATTGATATTGACAATGATGTATCAACGACACTGATTCAGAAAATTGAAAAAGGTGTTAAGAACCGACGAAGAGGAAAACCGGTACGCTTCGTGTACGAAAAAGAGATGGATGCTGCACTGCTGGAATTTCTGATGCGCAAAATGAACCTGACCAGTAAAGACAACCTGATACCGGGTGGGCGCATTCATAACTTCCGACATTTCATGGACTTCCCAAATGTCTTCAGCAAAAAATCACAACGGAAAAAGCCCTTTCAGCATCCCCTGCTGGCAGGAACCTCCAGGGTAACGGACATTGTATTGGAACAGGACATTATGCTGCATTTTCCCTACCATTCCTTTAACCCGGTGATCGATCTTTTAAGAGAAGCTGCTATTGATAAAGATGTGGTATCGATTAAGATCACCGCCTATCGACTGGCTTCCAATTCCAAAATTATCAATGCCCTGATCAATGCCGTCAGAAACGGAAAAGATGTTACCGTAATGATGGAACTCAGGGCAAGATTTGAAGAAGAAGCCAATCTGGAATGGAAAGAAAAACTGGAAGAAGAAGGTGTTAAGGTACTGATCGGGATACCTAACATGAAAGTACATGCGAAATGTTGCATCATCCGCAAACGCATCAATAACCGGACCATACAATACGGATTTGTAAGTACCGGCAACATGAATGAAAGTACGGCTACCATTTATGGAGATCATTGCCTGCTGACAGCTCACCGGGGTATTATGGCGGATATTAACCGCGTGTTTTTGTATCTCGAAAAACATCGCACTTCACCTGACATTCTTAAAAGCTGCAAATCGCTGATTCCTTGTCCCGGTACACTTAGAAGAGAACTGATTAAACTTATCAACCATGAAATAAGGGCAGCCAGGAAAAAAAAGCCAAGCGGCATTACGCTGAAAATGAATTCGCTTTCTGATGAGCTGTTGATTGAAAAATTATATGAAGCAGCACGATCAGGTGTACCTGTGCGCCTAATTGTAAGAGGCATTTTTTGCATGTATTCTGAGAGCAAGAAATACAAAAAACAGGTAAAGGCGATCAGTATTGTAGATGAGTACCTGGAGCATGCAAGGGTGTTTTGGTTTCACAACGGTGGCAAAGAGAAAGTTTATATATCTTCGGCCGACTGGATGGTACGCAACCTGGATCATAGGGTAGAAATCACTTGTCCGATTTTTGATCCGGATATTCAAAAAGTGTTAAAGAATATGTTGGAAATTCAACTGGATGATAATGTAAAAGCGAGGACCCTGGACAATTATTTGCAGAACCAATATGTTATAAATAAAGGGAAAAAAGTAAGATCACAAGTGGAACAATACAACTACCTTCAATCCAAGCGAAGTCGCCAGCAAATCACAGACAGTCTCAATCAACTGTCTGCGATAGAATCAACCGAAACATAACTATTTCTGAAAATCAGCAGCCTTGAAATTAGCCGCTATCGATATTGGAAGTAATGCCGCACGTTTACTGATAACAGAGGTAATCAAAGACGACCAGGGCAATGAACGTTTTAATAAGTTAAACCTGGTCAGGGTTCCTCTCCGGTTAGGGTTTGATGTATTTGAAAATCAGACGATCTCTCCACAAAAGGAAGAACATATTATTAAAACTATTCGGGCCTACAGGGCATTGATAGATGTTTACGGTGTTGAGCATTATAAAGCATGTGCTACTTCTGCAATGAGGGATGCAAGTAATGGTCCCGCAATTATTGATCATATAAAAAAAGAAACCGGCATTCAGATTGAAATCATTTCCGGCGACCAGGAAGCCTCCTTCATTTACGAAAATCACATTGCCGAGAATATGGATAAAGATCAATCCTATCTCTATATTGATGTGGGAGGTGGCAGTACAGAATTAACCTTTTTCAACGAAGGTAAACTGGCTTACAAAAAATCCTTCAACATCGGAACGATCCGTATCCTGAAAGACCAGGTATCTGAAGCACATTGGGAGGACATGAAGGAAACAATCCGGCAATTCACCAAAGGTGCCAAATCTGTTACCTGTATAGGATCCGGGGGGAATATCAACAAAATATTCTCTATGTCCAAGAAGAAGGATGGCAAATCACTTCCCCTGGAACTACTCAAAGATTATCATCGCGAACTAAGCAGTTTCACTGTATCACAACGGATGCGGTTGTACAATTTGCGGGAGGATCGTGCGGATGTTATTGTTCCCGCACTAAGTATCTACATCAATATAATGAGATGGGCTGATGCAAAGGAAATTTTTGTTCCCAAAATTGGTTTGGCGGATGGGTTGGTGCATATCCTCTATGAAGAAGTGAAAAGTGAAAAGTGAGACGTTTGACGAATTTACAATATTCAAATTATTATAACAGTATTTCATGTCGGTTCATAAAGAAGTTAAAAAGGTTACTACCAATACCCTGCTGAAAATGAAAACTGCGGGAGAAAGGATCGCTATGCTTACGGCTTATGATTATTCATTCGCCAGGATTTTTGATGAAGCGGGGGTAGATGTTTTATTGGTAGGTGATTCTGCCAGTAACGTGATGGCCGGCCATGATACAACGGTTCCTATTACACTGGAGCAAATGATCTATCACGCACAATGTGTGGTGCGGGGGGTAAACCGATCACTTGTTGTAGTAGATCTCCCATTCGGTTCTTACCAGTCGAATTCTGATATTGCGCTGGCCAGTGCCATCCGGATTATGAAAGAAACCGGAGGACATTCCATTAAACTGGAAGGCGGTGAGGAAGTGGCAGAAAGTATCCGGAGGATTGTACATGCAGGCATACCTGTAATGGGGCATCTTGGACTTACACCTCAATCTATTTACAAGTTTGGTACTTATACTGTAAGAGCAAAAGAAGAAGCCGAAGCCGAAAAACTGAAAAAGGATGCCTTGCTATTGCAGGAAGCCGGCTGTTTTGCCATTGTGCTTGAAAAAATTCCAGCCACCCTGGCGAAAGAAGTGACCGAATCACTTACCATACCCACTATCGGAATTGGAGCAGGCAACCACTGTGATGGACAGGTACTGGTAATGCATGACATGCTTGGCATCAACAATGATTTTAAACCTCGCTTCCTTCGGAAATACCTTGACCTGCACGATCAAATCCTGGGAGCAGTTGGCAATTACGTGAAAGATGTACGCAGCGGTGATTTCCCCAATGAACAGGAACAATACTAAGGTCTCCTCATACTGATCGGGAAAACTGTACCTTTGCCGGCTAAAACAGCTTGCAATGGAATTTTTACGCGCACTTGGGGTAGATGCTCAAAATATTGGCAGCTCTACCGGATCAAACTGGCTTCAATCAACCGGCCCATCCATCTCGTCATATTCTCCCGTTGACGGTAAATTGATAGGATCTGTACAAACAACCGACAAAGCTTCCTATGAGGCCATCCTTAAGCAGGCAGGTGCTGCTTTCCTGGAATGGAGACAGTGGCCGGCTCCCCGCAGAGGCGAAATAGTTCGGCAGGTGGGTGAAGCTCTTCGTGCGCAAAAAGAAAACCTGGGCAAACTGGTATCTTATGAAATGGGAAAAAGCCTGCAGGAAGGATATGGTGAGGTGCAGGAAATGATCGATATCTGCGATTTTGCAGTAGGCTTATCACGCCAGTTGTATGGCCTGACCATGCACAGTGAAAGACCCGGTCACCGTATGTACGAACAATGGCATCCCCTGGGTATTGTTGGAATTATTTCCGCCTTTAATTTCCCCGTAGCAGTATGGAGCTGGAACGCAGCGCTGGCATGGGTTTGCGGCGATGTTTGCATCTGGAAAGCATCTGAAAAAACGCCGCTTTGCTCCATCGCCTGTCAGAATATCATCAATGAAGTTTTCAAAAAAAACAACGTACCGGAAGGTGTTAGCTGCATCGTAAATGGTGGTCGTGATTTGGGTGAATGGCTGAGCCAGGATACCCGCATCCCGCTGATTTCTGCCACCGGATCCACCCGTATGGGTAAAGCGGTTGGTGCAGCAGTGGGTGCCAGATTGGGTAAAAGTATTCTTGAGCTGGGTGGCAATAACGCGATCATCATCACTCAGGACGCAGACCTGGATATGTCTCTGATTGGTGCTGTGTTCGGAGCTGTAGGTACAGCCGGACAACGTTGTACTACTACCCGCAGATTGATTATTCATGAATCGGTATATGATACCTTCAAGAACAAACTGGTAAATGCCTATAAACAATTACGGATTGGAAACCCGCTCGACCAGCAAAATCATGTTGGTCCGTTGATTGATAAAGATGCCGTACAACAATACCTTAATTCCATCGAGACCTGTAAAAAAGAAGGTGGCAACTTTGTTGTAGAAGGAGGTGTATTGGAAGGAGAAGGTTATGAAAGTGGCTGTTATGTAAAGCCCTGTATTGCTGAGGCTGAAAATCATTACCAGATCGTGCAGCACGAAACCTTTGCCCCCATCTTATACCTCCTGAAATACAAAACCATTGATGAGGCAATCGCCCTTCAAAATGGGGTGCCTCAGGGTTTATCTTCTGCCATTATGACCCTCAACCTTCGGGAAGCGGAACAATTCCTGAGTGCTGCAGGAAGTGATTGTGGCATCGCCAACGTTAATATCGGTACCAGCGGGGCTGAAATCGGGGGAGCATTTGGTGGAGAAAAAGAAACCGGCGGTGGACGCGAAAGTGGTTCCGATGCCTGGAAAGCCTATATGCGCAGGCAGACCAACACTATCAACTATACCACCAAACTGCCTCTGGCTCAAGGTATTAAATTTGATCTTTAACAATATCCATTTAACAGGATGTAAAATTTACGCAAGCGGCAAACTAAATACCGCCTTTTTGCGTCATTTTGTATCAGAAATAAAATAAGCTCTGCATGAATTTTCTACGAATCTTGCCAGCCACCGCGGCCCTGGCGATACTCAGCCTCGGAAACGCCTCTGCACAGGGAACGACTGCGAATGTGAACAAGGAACTTCCCAAAGGTTGGCACCTGGCTGACCGTGCCAAAGACGGATTTTATGGTATCAGCCTGGATCAGGCCTATGAATTTGTGAAAACCCGCCCCAGTAAAACTGTTGTGGTTGCTGTTATTGACAGTGGAATTGATACACTGCATGAAGACCTGAAGCCTGTTCTGTGGAGGAATCCAAAAGAGATTCCCGGTAATGGAATTGATGATGATAAGAATGGATACATAGATGATATCTATGGCTGGAATTTTATCGGAGGCAAAGATGGCCGGAATGTGAAGCAGGACAGCTATGAAGGTGCCCGAGTATATCACAAGTTCAAAGCAAAATACGGAGCGGCGGATTTCAATCCCGGCAACCTGTCTGCAGAGGAGAAAGCTACCTACGAAATGTGGAAAAAATCCAAAGATAAAGTGGAAGGCGATGCAGGAGGTGGTGGTGCAGATCTGATTTTCCTGAAGCGTGCTTTGGAGAGCAGCCAGAAGAATGACAGTCTGCTGCGCGTTGCTATGGACACTTCTTCCTACACCGGAAAAGAACTTGAAAAATTTGCCCCTTCTACACCTGAAGCTCAGAAAGCGAAAGCCGGCATGCTCTATATACTAAAAGCCTTCAATATGATGGAAACCGGTAATGGTGAATTCCTGGAAGGCTTCGCAGATTTCGTGAGCGGAGAAGAAAGAAAAAAAGAAGCGGCTGAAAAAGCGCCGGAAGATTATCGAGGTGCTATTGTGGGCGATAATTACAATGACATCAACGACCGTTTCTATGGGAATAACGACGTGATGGCCAATACGCCCTTCCATGGAACCCATGTAGCCGGTATCATCGCTGCCAAGCGTAAGAACGGTGTTGGAATGGACGGGGTAGCCGAAAATGTACGCATCATGGCAATTCGTGCCGTACCAGACGGAGATGAGCACGATAAAGACATTGCACTGGCGATCCGTTATGCTGTGGACAATGGAGCTAAAGTAATCAATATGAGCTTCGGCAAAAGCTTCTCCCCTGAGAAAAACTGGGTAGATGATGCAGTTAAATATGCAGAATCTAAGGGCGTATTATTGGTTCACGCAGCAGGAAATGATGCCTCCAATATCGATTCAGTTGACAACTTTCCAAATCCGGTTTCACTGGATAAAAAATACAGAGCGTCTAATTGGATAACTGTTGGTGCCAGTTCTGATCCGCTTGCAGAGCCTGGTTTCAAGAGTCTGACTGCCTCTTTCTCCAATTATGGAAAATCAGAAGTGGATGTATTTGCTCCAGGTACCAAGATTTATTCTACCATTCCCGGTGGTAATACCTATGGTAACGCCCAGGGCACCAGTATGGCTTCTCCGGTTGTTGCGGGTGTAGCAGCTTTCCTGATGAGTTATTATCCAACGCTGACACCACAACAGATCAAGGAAGCGATTGAAAAGTCTGCTGTTGGCCCAGATATGGTTGTGAAAATACCGGGGTCAGATGAGGAAGTGGAACTGGCGGAAATCAGTAAAACCGGAGGTTTGTTGAATGCATTTGAAGCTGCCAAACTTGCCGCTACACTTGAAAACCAGAAAAAAGCAAAACCAGCACCAAAATCGTCTCTGAAAAAAGACAAAAAAGGATAAATTTTCCACCCGACCGGTGGATTCCTCCGGTCGGGTTAAATAATACCAAAACAACTGATATGTACAACCTGATTTACGCCCCTTATTTCGAGAATTACATACACCTGGTTAAGTCGGATAATATTCGAAAGACCTTGAAGGAGAATACCGAAGAGATGCTGGAATTCCTGGAAACGATCCCGGAAGAAAAGCTGGACTATGCGTATGCCGAAGGAAAGTGGACAATTAAACAGGTAGTACAGCACCTGATTGATGCGGAACGGATTTTTGCCTACCGGGCATTACGCATTGCCCGCCTGGATACCACTCCCCTTTCTGGCTTTGACGAAAATCTGTATGCTGCTAATGCAATCGTATCCACGAGAAGCTGGGAAGACATGCTTAAGGAAATGCGTCAGCTCAGGAAAAGCAACCTGCGGATGATCAAATCCTTCACAGATGAACAACTAAATGTCGAAGGAAATGCCTCCAACAACCCGATAACAGCTGTGGCGATTTGTTTCATTATGGCCGGACATGTAAAACACCACCTTACTATTTTACAGGAAAGATATCTATAAAAAAAGCTGGCGAATGCCGGCTTTTTTTTATCAAAGGTGAAAAGTGAAAGGTGAAAAAGCCATCTAATACTTCTCACGTCTCACGTCTGACGTCTCACTTCATTAATTTTCCTGCTTCGATTTCTCCAGTTTGCTATCCGCACTTTTTTTCATGGCCAGATTCTGCTGGTAAATCATGTCGTTCACTGCATTAATCGTTTCATCCAGGTAAATATCATTACGGAGATTTTTCTTCCAAGCTTTATAGCGTGTTAATTTATCCGGATCTGTTGCAAACTTTTCTTCATCACCCGGAATACTTTCCACTTCCAACTCCTGGCTCAATTTGTAAAGGGTCTCAATTTGCTTAAC
>JALOMU010000475.1 GCA_025455285.1 Flavihumibacter sp. | reverse complement strand
CACTTTACCACCCGGACCAATAACCGCACCGATGAATTCCTTGTCGATGATGATTTTCACCATACGTGGAGCATGGGCTTTCACATCTTCACGGGCACCTTCAATGGCGGTATACATGGCATCCAGGATATGGAGACGACCTCTTTTGGCCTGCATTAGCGCCTGCCGCATGATGTCCATGCTAAGACCATCTACTTTGATATCCATCTGAACACCACAGATACCTTCCCGGGTACCGGTTACTTTGAAGTCCATATCGCCCAGGTGATCTTCATCGCCCAGGATATCGGTCAGAACAGCAAATTTTCCTTCTTTGGTGATCAGTCCCATTGCCACACCCGATACGTGTTTGGGCAGGGGTACTCCTGCATCCATCAGAGCAAGTGATCCGGCACAAACAGTTGCCATGGAAGAGGAACCATTGGATTCCAGGATATCACTTACCACGCGTACGGTGTAAGGGAAATTATCTCCGGGCATCATTTGTTTCAGGGAACGCATGGCCAGGTTACCGTGACCAACTTCTCTACGACCGGGACCGCGCATCATTTTCACTTCACCAGTTGAGAAAGGAGGGAAATTATAATGCAGGATGAATTTAGTATAATCAGAAACAGCAGCACTTTCCACCAGCAGCTCATCCAGTGGAGTACCAAGGGTTACAGTTGTAAGCGACTGAGTTTCACCACGGGTGAACAAAGCTGCACCATGGGGAGAAGGCAGTACGTCTACTTCCATTGCAAGCGGACGAACATCTTCCAAACCACGACCATCCAGGCGCACACGGTCATTCAGGATCATATCCCGAACTACATAATACTGAAGATCGCTATAGTATTTCTTAGCCAGTTTTTTAATGGAATCTGCTAACTCTTCACCTTCGGCAACACTATAGGCTGTTTTCAGGTACTCTATCAGTTCAGTTCCAATCGCTTCGAAACGATCGCTTCGCTCATGCTTGGGTAATGCCGACTTGGCAACTTCGTAAATTTTATCTTTCGCAAAACCCTGCACTTTAGCCAGCAATTCTTCATTTTCCTCAGGCTTCTTGTACTCACGTTTGCCGGTTACGCCTTTTTTAGCGCGCAATTCAGTCTGAGCCTGAACCTGGATCTTGATGGCCTCGTGAGCAGCTTCAATAGCTTTCACCAGGTCTTCTTCCGTACACTCTTTGGATTCACCTTCCACCATCATGATGTTCTTTTCAGTAGCACCAATGATGAAATCCATGTCAGCTTTGGCTAACTCGGAGCGAAGGGGATTAATTACAAATTGTCCGTCGATGCGGGCAACCCGAACTTCGGAAATAGGTTCCTGCACCGGGATATCAGAAACAGCAAGCGCCGCAGATGCAGCCAGACAGGCAAGTGCATCGGGCATTACTTCCGGGTCACTGGAAATCAGGGTAACCAGAATCTGCACATCGCAGAAATAATCTTCCGGGAACAGGGGGCGTAAAGCACGGTCAATCAATCGGCTGGTTAAAACCTCATAATCGTTCAGTTTGCTTTCGCGTTTGAAAAAGGAACCGGGAATTCTACCGGCTGAGGCAAATTTTTCCTGGTAATCTACCGTAAGGGGAAAAAAGCTCTGACCCTCTTTGGGTTCTTTGTTGGCTACGGCAGTGGCAAGAATGATACAGTTGCCCTGGCGAACTGTAACGGAGCCGTCTGCCTGGCGTGCCAGCTTGCCTGTTTCGATGGAAACCGTACGGCCTCCACCCAGGTCGATGCTGACAGAAATAGGTTGTGTTAACATGTTAATTCGGATGGTTTAATGCTGTTAGTAAAAGTCAAAAAGGGATGGCATGCAAAAAACTATTCCCAACATGAGATTTTCAGTTGGGAATAGTACAGCAATATCATCTTTACTCTTATTTGCGGAGACCAAGTTTTTCAATCAACTGACGATAACCAGTCAGATTGTGTTTGCTCATGTAGGTCAGCAAACGCTTACGTTTACCTACCATTTGCAAATTCAGCGAAAATATTCGCTTTTTTTTCTTTAGTTAAATAAGACATCTTTGTGTTTTTTACGAAACATCCAATTTTATAAACTTCTTAAATTGGCGGCAAAGCTACTAAAAATCCGGCAATTCACTTGAGTTCTCCTAATTTTTTTGGATTTTGCTTCCTTATTTTTTACAAACATGCAGTACCGGATTGCTGTTCTCGGATGTGGACATATTGGACGGAAACATGCTGCCCTGGCTGCGCGATATGGCAAGCTGGTAGGAGTAGCTGATACAGACCAGGAGAAATCGACGGTTATAGGGCGATTATACCAGGTTTCTGCCTACAGCAATCTGACAGAACTATTGGCACAGACTGAACCTGAAATTGTAGTCATCTGCACACCGAATGGCCTACACGCCGAACATAGCAAGGAGGCATTACGTGCCAATGCCCATGTATTGTGTGAAAAACCGATGGCACTCAACAGTAGAGACGCCGGCGAAATGATTCAAACTGCCAGACTGTTTAATAAAAAACTATTTGTAGTTAAACAAAATAGATTCAATCCACCAGTTGCCTGGGTAAAGCAGCTACTGGACCAGCAGCAACTTGGCAGGCTGGTCGGCTTTCAGCTGAATGCTTTCTGGAATCGAACCCCTGCTTATTATTGAAAGAAGTTACATTTACAACAGCCGAAAACCGGTTACATCCTAACTGTATTGAATTTGAAGACCAGGGAATGGCTGTACTTGCATTCGAATCCGGCGTTCGGGGATCCATTCAATACAGCCTGAATGCCCATGGCAGGAATATGGAAGGGGCTATTACACTTTTTGGGGAAAAGGGAACCGTGAAAATCGGAGGATCCTATTTAAATGAGATTGCTTACTGCAATATCGAAGGTGTTGAATTGCCAACATTTCCTGTATTGGAATCGAATCAATATGGAACGTATGAAGGGAGCAGCAGCCAGCACCACCTGGTTTACGAAGCCATGCTGAAAGCGCTTGAAAATCCGGCCAATCGTTTTCTTGAGCCCGAAGAAGCGTTACAATCGGTAGCCATCATTGAAGCCATTTATACCAAAATGGGAAACCGGAGGATGGAGCATGAATAAGCGCATCATTTTTACCGTTACCAACGACCTGAACTTTGATCAGCGCATGCAACGCATTGCCGGT
>JALOMU010000041.1 GCA_025455285.1 Flavihumibacter sp. | reverse complement strand
TACCCGGATATTCGAACGCTGGCTCTTTCCATGTACGATACTGAAAATGCAATCATCCGAATGTTCAAAGCAGGAGTGAGAGGTTATATTATGAAGTACTGTGAACCGGTTGATCTGAATGCTGCAATGGAATCGCTGATGATAAAGGGTTATTATTACTCAGAATTGGTTACTGGCCGGCTAATTCACACCATCAACCAGTACGATGACAATGAATCGGAAGACTACCGGAACCCCCTGGCCGTGCTTAACGATCGTGAAATTGAATTCCTTCGCTATGCCTGTACAGAAATGACCTACAAGGAAATCGCCAGCAAAATGTACCTGAGTCCGCGTACCATTGATGGCTACCGCGATACCCTGTTTGATAAGTTACATATCAAAACTCGAGTGGGATTGGTAACTTTCGCAATCAGGAATGGTCTGGTTTCCGTGTAATGGGGATGGATCTTTCCTGTTGAATAGCATCAAAACCTCCTGCCACCACACGAAGGTTGTGCACCCCTTGTCTTTTGATTAAACTTGCAGCAAGAATACTTCTTTGCCCTCCTCCGCAATGGAGATATAACTGCTGGTTTTCATCAAAATTCGCAATCGTGGCCAGGTCAACCAGTTCCGCCAATGGAATGTGTTGGGCCTTTGTTATATGTGCAGCTTCAAATTCTTCTTCACCACGAAGATCAATTATCTGCAGATTAGGATCATGCGGAAGATCCAGCGCCAATTCATCAGCTTCAACTTCAATAATCATATCCAAGGGATAGGATGCCTTTTCCCAGGCTGCAAGTCCACCATCCAACACACTCCAGGTAATAGATGGGAAAGCCGACCGAAAACGATTAATCGCTTCATCTTCTTTTCCGGCTTCGCTAATTAAAACAACCATCGGCTCTCCGGTAGTATCCACAATCCATTTATCATACTTTGCACTGCTTCCTACACTGAGAGAACCAGGGATAAACCCTTGCACAAAAGCACTGGCTGGCCTTGTGTCCAACATACATACGGGCTCCTTTGCTGTTAAGGAATGGAGCTCTTCAACACTGATCCGGTTACTATTCATGGCGCGAAGGTAAAAAAAGAGGCGGGAAACCGTGTAGGTACCCGCCTCTAAACAAAATTGAACGAGGTTTAACTGATAATGTCCTCCACGCAACGACTGATTTCTACGATGCGCGGCTCATTCAGGCGGTAGTAACGGTCAACTTGTCGTTTTCTTCCAACAACTTCATGATTTGCTGGCGCAATTTGTGATTCATTGCTCTGAGCGTGAGTGCTGCTTTTTTTACATGTAAGAAATCAACCTTCATTTCAGCGCCTTCCGCCTCATTAACCAATAGATAATTTCCTGCTACTGTGTTCATGTCTCAGATGGGATTTAAATGTTTAGCCTTAACCTTAACAAGCAAATTTACATATCAATTAATTAAAATACATCAGGATTTTGCTTTTGCAGGGTCATAAAAAGCTTTTACGTAAAATGGTTCCGCATATGCCAGTTCAGCAAACTCCCCTTTATCGTACATTTCCTGCGCAATTCTTACGAAATCAATTGCCCCGGGTTGCCATTCAGGGAAGAAAGCATTCGCCGATTTTAACAGGACTTTATATTTCGCGGCTCCGGTTCCAATGAAAAAAAGCGGTTCCATGTTAATCCATTTATCAAAACTATCTGGCTCCAACACCAGGGCAACAGGCGCCATCAATTTATTTTTGGAGGAATCATAAACAGCGGTAAATACTTCCATTCTTCGTGCATCAATCATTGGACAAATTATTCCCTTATCGTTATGATGTAAATAGGAGGCGGCCAGAACATATAAATTATCCAACAAAATCAACGGAACTTTTAAAGCATAACACAAACCTTTTGCACTCGCCATCCCAACCCGAAGTCCCGTGTAGGAACCCGGACCAGCAACTACAGCAATTGCGTTTAAGTCTGAAAATGAAACACCGGTATCCTTTAGAAGCTTTTCCAAGGCCGGCTGCAACCAGCTGGCATGGTCTTTCTGCGAATGATTTGAACTACTCTTTAGGAGTTCTCCATTCCTTGAAATACAAAGCAGTGCGGTTTCAAGAGAAGTATCAATGGTTAACAAACAGCTCATGAAGGAAGTAATGATTGCTCCAGCAGCCTGGAAGGTTTATAGGCAGGATTTTCACTTGCCAGTATGGTTAAAAGTTGCAAAACATTCTTTTCGCCAATGAGGGCGGTCCATTCAAAAGGACCCATTGGATAATTCGTTCCAAGTTTCATAGCAATATCGATCTCTTCCCTGGTGCTGATTCCTTCTTCCAACGTCATCCAGGCTTCATTCAGTATCATAGCAAGAATCCTAGGGCGGATCATACCTGTAACATCAGGAACTCTCATCCATGATTTACCACAAGCTTTTAAGAAATAATCCAATTCTTCCGGAAGCATATCCTGGGTGAATGCCAACTCCACCAATTCAGGATGTGTAAATCCGGGCCAAGCATTTATCCGGACAAATCCCGGAGGTAACATACTGCACGGCCAGTTAACTGCATTTACAGCAATTGGTTTTTTCAGATTTGCCAGATTTACTTTTCGTTGTTCAGAACCATCAAAATCCAGGTCGATAAAGAGATCAGCCGGAAATGCAAGAAATGATTCCAGGTTATCCATCCAAACAAGTTCCACAGGAACTTCACAATGGGCCGGAAACAGATCCTGTCGATTGCTGTTTAGAATAGCTACTTTAATTGGAGGAATCCTCATATTCAAAAGTACAAAGCATTTATTTTTACCGGATGGAAAAAAAGATCATCAAAACAGAGCTGGCCCCAGCCCCCATTGGCCCGTATAGTCAGGCCGTACAATTGGGCAATTTCCTTTTTATTTCAGGACAAGTGCCCATCAATCCTTCAACCAATACCATTGAAGCAACCGATATCAGCGGTGAGGCCGAACAGGTCATGCAAAACCTGAAAGCCGTATTGGAAACTGCCGGTTACAATTTTGCAGATGTAGTCAAAACAACCATTTTTCTGACTGATATGGCAAATTTCCCGGCAGTTAATGAAGTTTATGGTAAGTATTTTGACGGCAATTATCCAGCACGTGAAACGGTTGCCGTTAAAGGGCTACCCCGCAATGTGAACGTGGAAATCAGCATGATTGCCTCTAAATAACTACGTGCTTATTTTGACAATACACCCAGTTCCCGGCCCACTTTGGTAAATGCTGAAATGGCTTTATCAAGGTGTTCCCGGGTATGGGCTGCACTCAGCTGAACACGAATTCTGGCCTGCCCCTTTGGAACCACCGGAAAGAAAAATCCAATCACATAAATGCCTTCTTCCAGTAAACGTGCAGCGAATTGCTGGGCTACTACTGCATCGTACAACATGATTGGAACAATTGGATGGTCGCCGGGTTTGATATCAAATCCTGCTTCTGTCATTTGTTTTCTGAAATAACTGGTGTTGGATTCTAAACGGTCACGCAGTTCCGTTGTTTCACTCAGCATATCCAATACAGCAATTGAAGCTCCAACAATAGAGGGTGCCAGGGTATTGCTGAACAGATAGGGTCGGCTTCTCTGCCGCAACATTTCAATTATCTCTTTTCTTCCACTTGTAAATCCTCCTGATGCTCCTCCGAGGGCTTTACCCAGCGTGCCTGTAATAATATCCACCCTTCCCATTACACCGCGGTATTCATGGGTACCGCGACCGGTTTTACCCAGAAAACCGGATGAATGACACTCATCTATCATCACGATAGCGTCGTATTGATCTGCCAGGTCGCAGATTTTATCCAGTTGGGCAATCGTACCATCCATACTAAAGGAACCATCCGTAACAATAATACGGCTTCTTGCCCCCGAAGCGGCCTGAAGTTGCAGTTCCAGATCCGACATATCATTGTGTTTGTAGCGGAACCGTTGTGCTTTACACAGACGAATGCCATCAATAATGGAAGCATGATTCAGTTCATCAGAAATGATAGCGTCCTCCTGACCAAACAAGGGCTCAAATACACCACCGTTGGCATCAAAAGCAGCCGCATATAATATAGTATCCTCTGTACCCAGAAAATCGGCAATTTTTTTCTCCAGGGTTTTATGAATATCCTGGGTTCCGCAAATAAAACGGACACTACTCATGCCATAACCATGAGAATCAATGGCATCATGTGCTGCCTGGATTACTTTTGGATGTGAGGATAATCCAAGGTAATTATTTGCACAAAAGTTCAGTACCCTTTTCCCGTTAACCAGTATCTCCGGCCCCTGCTCACTGGTAATAACCCTTTCCTTTTTAAATAAGCCTGCCTCTTGGATGGATTGCAGTTCCTCTTTTATTCGCTGTACAAATTTCTCGTTCATGGTACCAATTTAAGGTGCAAAAATAAGGAAGATTGGATGGCTAACGACTGTTCGTGAAATCGATTGAGTTGTGTGAAGTTGATCTTTTTTTAACTTTTCAGACTCGAAGATGTAACATCCCCTATCTATCTTGCGTCTAATTCGAAAAGCGAAGCAATGAAACGCCCGATTTCCAAAACCAATCTTATTCTCAGCTGTACAGCACTCCTTACGGGCATTATTGTAACTACTTATTTATTAGCTTTTTCAGGACCCTCCCTCCGGTCTGCAAGGGCCAATGCCGCAGCTACCTGTACTGAAATTGCAGAAGATACCGCTCCCTCCCCTTTACCAGTAAGCAGTTCCATTATCTTTGAAGCAGTCACCGGACACCTGCTTTCCACCGGTTTCTAACCCAATAACCATGCATATATAGTCTCATATATATTTTTCTTCCATTCTTCCTTCTCCATTCTCCTTTGTCTCCTCTTCCATGCTCATCTTCCATACATTTTTTCCATTTCCCTGTAACTTTATCCTCTAGCTATCCGTATAACATACAGAACCACCTGAAAATTCAACAAAACTGTTTATGACAGAGAGGGAATACAATGAATGTGTGAGGACCTATGCGGATAATGTTTACCGCTTCATTCTCAAAAACCTCCGGCACGAAGAGGACGCGCAGGATATAGTGCAATCTGCATTTGAGAAAATGTGGCTTCACCGGGAAACAGTAGATTATGAAAAGAGTAAAAGTTATCTATTTACGGTGGCCTATAACCAGATGATAGACCATATTCGGAAAACCAGCAGAGTTCAATTGAAGGAAGAGTTTTCAGAACAAACCCGGATTATTGACCGGCCAGCCAGTAATCTTCGCAAAGTACTTGAAGACGCTTTGGCCCGGCTTAGCGAAACCCAGCGTAGCCTGGTGCTATTGAAGGATTATGAGGGTTATTCCTATGAAGAAATCGGACGGATTACCTCCCTGAGTGAGAGCCAGGTGAAAGTGTACCTGCACCGG
Organism: Flavihumibacter sp.; assembly: GCA_025455285.1. Lineage (GTDB taxonomy): Bacteria > Bacteroidota > Bacteroidia > Chitinophagales > Chitinophagaceae > Flavihumibacter. The sequence continues at coordinate 4,414 of JALOMU010000041.1, read as the reverse complement.
GCCAGGATCCAATTAAAAAATTACCTGGTAAGTCCGGAAAACGTACTCTAACCGTTCACCCAAATTTTGAAGCCATGAACATTAACAGAAATAATTACGAGGTTTTTTTCCTGCTGTATATTGACCGCGAGTTAAACGCGGAAGAGATGCAGTCAGTGGAAAACTTTCTCGAAGAAAATCCGGATCTCCAGGTGGAAATGAATATGCTGACAAGCACCATTCTCCCGGAAGATCAGTTGGCTCCTGTTTTTCCCGACAAGTCGAAATTGTTTCGTACATCCGATACCAGCAGCCCGGTTTCCATTCTGAACTATGAGTCCTTTTTTGTTCTATATGCCGATGATGAATTAAGCAATGAAGAAAAAGCAGCCACTGAAAAATTTGTATACGACAATCCGGAGTTCCAGGCAGAATTTGAATTAATCCAGCAGGCAAAGCTGATTCCAGATAACACAGTGCTTTTTCCCGGAAAGGAAAAATTGTACCGTGGGCAATCAGCCACTGTACGGCCCCTGTTCCCGGTTTGGACCCGGTATGCAGCAGCAGCGATGATACTTTTAATGGCCGGTATGTTTTGGATGAGCCGCCAGACTGAAACATCTAATTCAAATACTAGTCAACAGGGTAGTATCGCAACAAATCAGTCTCAATCAACAAAACAACCTGCTGAACTTGGTGAATCCGAAACAACACCACGTGAAACTCCATCTGAGAAAAATGTATTGGCAGAAAATTCAAGTGAAACAGCTGTATCAGAAAACGCCTTGAGCAATAATGAATCAACAACAGAACTGGCAGTTATTAGTCAACCCCTGATTAAACAGGAAGTAAAACTGGAAGCAAGTGTGCCAGACCAAACAACCAATACAAAACTTCCGGTTGGCAATTCAATTGCAGCAAAAGTTGAAGAACCGGCTACAGGTTCTCTGGCTATAAACAGTGTAACTACAATACAGAAATCAGTTATACCTGTTCAGATCGATGATGAACCAGTTATAGTAGTAGCTGTCAATGATAATTCAAGAGATGACGATACATTTTCCCCGGGAAAAGAAATAATACGAAAAACGCCTTTGCGCGGATTACTTCGCAAAGCCGGCCGCATCGCAGGAAAGACCAACCCATTCTCTGAAGACCGGGCAAAAGGCGGTGTATTTACCGCATCCAATGAACAATAAAAAAATAAAAATCATATCTATGTTTAAGAAGATCGGCCTCATGGCCCTGGCAACCTGTGCCCTTTTACGTACGCAGGCACAAACCGACACCACCCAATCACCCGTAAAGGAAAGTGATACCATGCGAATCGGGAATATCATCATCCTGAAAAACGGGCAACCTTCCAATCAATCCCAGGAAGTCCAGGATTATTTCAAACACAGAAAGTATAATAAGTCCAACCATGTGACACATTGGTTTGCTTTTGATCTTGGCTTCAACAACTTTGTGGATAACACAGATTACAACAGTGCGGAAGCCCAGGCATTTGCACCGGGAGCAACCGATGACTGGTTCAATCTCCGGAATTCAAAATCGGTAAATGTCAACATCTGGTTTGTACAGGGTCGGCTAAATATGATCAAACATGTGGTCAATCTCCGGTATGGTGCAGGACTTGAGTTTTACAATTTCCGGTTCGAAGACGATATCCGCTTCCGGAAAAATCCGCCCTCCGTATATCTTGATGATCAGATCAATTACAACAAGAATAAACTGGCATTGAATTATATAACAGTCCCGGTTATGCTGAATATTAACTTCACCCCCGGCAAATCACTGGAAAGATCCTTTGGAATCAGTGCAGGTGTAAGCGGCAGTTATCTCTATGGATCCCGCCAGAAATACCGTAGTGCAGAAACCGGTAAAGAGAAATTAAAAGGCAATCTTGGTTTGAATGATTTCAAACTGGCTTATGTGGGTGAAATTCATCTTGGTCCGGTTCAGGTTTATGGTTCTTACGCTACCGAGTCTATGTTTAAAAAGGGGCTGGACTTTACGCCGTATACAGTTGGACTAAGGTTAAGTGCATACTAATATGATCTACTTATTAAAAAAGCAGCTCCGGGAATCGGGGCTGCTTTTTTATTGTATATTTAAACAAATCAAAGTGAGGACTTATGCCATACAATGTAATTGACATCGAAGGTATCGGAAGTACATATGCCGCAAAACTGGAAGTTCATGGAATCAAAACAACCTCTGATTTATTGCAAAAAGCTGGAACCAAGGCGGGACGGGAAATATTGGCGGCCGGCTCCAAACTTCCGGAATCACTGATTCTGACCTGGGTGAATCATGCCGATTTGATGCGGATCAATGGAATCGCTGGGCAAACAGCCGAATTACTGGAAGCAGCAGGGGTTGATACAGTAAAAGAACTGGCTACCCGGAATGCTGCCAATCTTCATACAAAATTGCAGGAAGTAAATAATCAGTTTGGATTATCAGGAAGGGTACCCTCCATGGAAATGCTGGCAGACATGATTGAAGCTGCCAAAAACCTGGAACCGAAGGTTTTCCACTAAAAAGTGGTTCAAAGCTGTCTTTTTCACCATTAAACCAGAATACAAATGAAAAGTATCAGCAGATCACTATGGGTATTGTTCCTGCTGGGAGCATTCACCTTCACGGGTTGTAAACCCAAAGATGCAGACATTGAAAAAAGTGTAACAACAGCACTGGGAGCCTATCCTGGTGTGCAGGTAACAGTTACCGATGGTGTTGCAACTCTTTCCGGAGAGGTGGCAGATGAAGCAACCCGATCAGCAGCAGAAACCGCTGCCAAGGGAGTTAAAGGAGTCAAATCCGTAAACAGCAAGTTAACCGTTACACCTCCGCCCGCCCCGGTAGTAATAAATCCGGATACAACGCTTCAAGAAACAGCCAATTCTGCAATTACAGCTTTGAACCTTCCTAAAGTACAGGCAGCAGTTCAGGATGGGGTAATTACACTCACAGGAGAAATCAAAAAATCAGAATTACAGGGATTAATGATGAAACTCAATGAGTTAAAACCAAAAAAGATTGAAAACAAATTAACCATCAAATAAAACTGCAGCTATGGCACTTCAGGATAATAAATATAAAAGCCTGGTTGATCTGGCAACTTCGCAAGGTGTAGCCAACTTACAGGTTAGAGAACAGGATGGTGTTTTGTATATCGACGGGATTGCCCCCAGTACTTCGGTAAAAGATGCCATCTGGGATCATTATGAAACATTGAACCCCGAATTCAGGGACGCTGACCTGATCATGAATCTCAGCCTGGCAGAAGGGGCAGAAGAAATCTATACCGTTAAATCCGGAGATAACCTCAGTAAAATTGCTAAGAAGTATCCCGGACTAAGCTGGAAGGATATCTACGAAGCCAACACTGACCTGATCAAGAACCCGGATCTTATCCACCCTGGATGGCAATTAAAAATACCACGTAAATAATTGATTATAAAGAAATAAAGCCCCGAAATCGGGGCTTTTCTGTTAAGTTTTTCCAAAGTTTATCCACAGCCGAAATAAATGAATAAAAGGCAACGTTTTTGTGATACCCTAACCGTCGAAGCTAGTTCACAAAAATCAATTATATGCAGCTCTCACGTGTATCCGTATCCTTGCTGGCCCTGTGCACCGTTGGCCTGCTTTCCTTTTCCGGCCATAATTACCGGAAAGTCCGATTTAACCGGCTGAACTCCGAATTGAATGGCACTGCCCGAATTTTGGTGGACAAGACCGATTATGAACTGAGTATTTTTGACGATGAAGGCTGGTATGCCACTTATCCTGTGGTTTTTGGTGAAAAAACCCTGGGTGACAAAATGTGGGAAGGTGATCGCAAAACTCCTGAAGGTGAATACAAGATCGTTTCCAAGCGCCCACACGATAAATGGGGGAAAATTATGTTACTGGATTATCCTACACCCGCAGACTGGGCAAAATACAAAGAAAGAAAAGCTAAAGGATTGATTCCCAAGAATAAAGGCATCGGAAATGGGATCGCCATTCACGGCACCTGGATGCGGGATGACATGGCGGTAGATTATTTCCAGAACTGGACCAATGGCTGCGTAAGCTTGAAAAGATCCGAAATGGATGAATTATTTGAAATGATCCCAATAGGTACCAAAGTAACGATACGTAAGTAAAAATACTGGGAATAAATAAATTAGTTAAAATTATAGTCATATCTTGGATATGACTATTTTTGTCTGTGCATACGTCTAGTCTTCCAAATCCTTCGGAATAACCACAGTTTTCCAAATTCCTTATTAAGACTATTTCCTAAACCGTAACCAGGTGCCAAACACCATGGTTACTTAGTCATTTTCAAAACTGTGTTATCCATGAATACATTCTATCACAAATACTCTACCATGAGAAGACTTGTACATTTCACAATCCTACTCTTATTCGTTTCGGC
>JALOMU010000040.1 GCA_025455285.1 Flavihumibacter sp. | reverse complement strand
TATCGGTTCTGATAGGTGATTATCTGCTCGCAAAAGGACTTCTTTTATCATTGGATAACAACGACTTCCGCATTCTTCAGCTGCTTTCAGACGCTGTCCGGAGAATGAGTGAGGGGGAACTCCTCCAAATCGAGAAAAGCCGGAGCCTCAACCTGGATGAGGGCATCTATTTTGACATTATCAGCAATAAAACCGCCTCCCTCCTGGCATCTTCCTGTGCAGCAGGCGCCTTTTCAGCACAAAATGATGAAAAACAAGCGGCTATGCTGAAAAACTTCGGTGAAAAAGTTGGCATTGCATTCCAAATTAAGGATGATCTTTTTGACTATGGTTCCGAAGACATAGGGAAACCCACCGGAAACGATATCAAAGAAAAAAAACTTACCTTACCCCTTATATATTCTCTTAACCAGGCGGATAAAGCAACCCGGCGCCGTTTGGTCAATATCATCAAAAATGACCACAAAGATCCTGACCAGGTTAAACAGGTAATTGATTTTGTGGTTCAGACTGGCGGCATACGCTATGCCACTGAAAAGATGATACAATACAGAGATGAGGCTTTATCCATCTTACATGAATTCCCTGAAACGGATTCCAGAATGGCATTAGAGGAACTGGTCCGGTTTACTACCGACCGAAAATATTGAGTAGAATGGAAAAAAGATGGAAACAACTGGAAGCTCCCAATAGGGAGGTAAAATCCCTGCAGGAAAAACTGGGCATTCATCCGGCCCTGTGCAAAATCCTGGTACAAAGAGGTATCCGGACTTTCCAGGATGCAAAATCTTTTTTCCGGCCCGAACTTTCAGCTCTCCATGATCCTTTCCTGATGAAAGACATGCAAAAAGCAGTAGACCGGATCGTTTCAGCCTTACAGGCCAGGGAAAAGATCATGGTTTTCGGAGACTATGATGTTGATGGAACTACCGCAGTTGCCTGTCTTTACCAGTTTCTCCTTGATAACTATGAAACTGATAAAGTTGATTATTATATTCCTCACCGATATAAGGAGGGATATGGTGTTTCTAAAAAAGGAATTGATATCGCTTTTGAAAATGGTGTTACCCTCATCATTTCCCTGGATTGCGGTATTAAATCAGTGGAGCTGATCCGTTATGCCAAAGAAAAAGGAATTGATTTCATCGTTTGCGACCACCATATGCCGGATGCAGAACTGCCCCCGGCAGTCGCCATCCTGAATCCCAAACAAAGCGATTGCCCATATCCTTATAAAGAATTGTGTGGTTGCGGCGTTGGCTTCAAACTAATAACAGCTCTCTGCCAACACATGCAGATGCCGGATGAATATTACCTGAGGTACCTGGACCTGGTAGTTACCGCCATCGCTGCAGATATTGTTCCTATAACCGGCGAAAACAGAGTGCTTGCCTACTTCGGGTTAAAGCGTGTCAACGAACACCCCTCCCCAGGCATCAAAGCCCTTATTCAGTTATCCAAACTGGAACATCAGCAACTGACTATCAACACTCTCATTTTTGTTATTGCACCCCGCGTAAATGCAGCCGGTAGAATGGACGATGCCAGCATCGCTGTTCAACTCTTTATCGAGAAAGACCCGGTTAAATCAGCCGGCCTTGCCGAACTCTTGCATTCGCATAATGATGATCGTAAGGAAGCAGATCTCTCCATTACCGTTGAGGCCCTTGACATGATTGAAAAAGACCTTGATCAGGCTTCCAGAAAATCCACGGTGGTTTATCAACCACACTGGCATAAGGGTGTAGTTGGCATTGTAGCATCCAGATTAATCGACCGGTATTATCGACCTACCATTGTTCTTACTCAGAGTGGAGATATCGTAGCTGGCAGTGCGCGGTCTGTTGCGGGCTTCAATCTGTATGAAGCCATTCACGCCTGCAGAGAACACCTGATAGGATATGGCGGTCATTTTGCTGCTGCGGGCATGACCTTGCTGCCAGAACAGGTGCCGGCTTTCCGGGAAAAATTTGAAGCCATCGTTTCAGCTACCATCCTGGAAGAACAATTGGTTCCGGAAATTGTGATCGATGCGGAAGTTCGACTCGCTGATCTCAAACCAGCTTTCTATAATATCCTTAGGCAGATGGAGCCCTTCGGCCCGGATAATAGCCGACCCATTTTTATTGCCAGGGATGTAAAAGACAATGGCTGGTCCAAAATTGTTAAGGACCAGCACATTAAATTCTGTGTTGTTCAGGATAATATTCTCTTTAATGGAATCGGCTTCGGAATGGCTGAAAAATTTTCTTTGTTACAGCATGATCAGCTAGTCGATATCGTATTCACCCTGGATGAAAATGAATGGAACGGATCCAAACATCTGCAGCTCCGGATTATGGATCTCCGGGCTGCAGTGAATGATTAAAATTTTATTGCTTCATCAAATCTACACTCCGCTCAATAAAGGATGTCAGGTTGCTACCTTTCAACAGGCCCTGTGAAAGAAGTGCCAGGTCTGCCAGATTCCGGGTTAGCTTTTCCTGCTTCTGTTCATCTCCCACCGAAAGAATTTGCTGGTATATCGGGTGGTTACCATTTACAGTCAGTGTTACTTCATCCGGCATATTGGCATAAAAGCTTCCCATCGGTCCGCTGATCGCAGACATATCCTTCATCCTGCGCATGAACTCCGGTCGGGTTGCCAGAACCGGTGCAGTTTCCGGACTCAATCCTTTCACCTCTACCGTCAGATGTAAACCCGACGGCTGCTGCTCAAATAATTTCTTTAAACGTTCTTCCTGCTCTTTACTTAAGACGGTAGAGCTGTCTTCCTGCTTGTCAATCAGGTTGTCGGTAATGTCAGCATCTACCCTGGTAAACTGAACATCACTCCATTTCATTTCCATCTGATTGATAAAGGCTGCATCCACAATGGTTTCCAGTTTCACAACAAGATAACCCTTATCAATAGCCGCTTTTATGTAAGCATCCTGCTGTACAGGGTCAGTTGCATATATGATCACGAGTTTCCCATCTTTATTTTTCTGGAGTGTTGCAGCCGCAGTTTTATATTCCTCAAGCGTATAAAATTTGGATTCTCGGGCATCCTGCATGATATGAAACTTCTCCGCTTTTTCCAGGAACTTATCATCTGTCATCATACCATACTTCACAAACAACCCCAGGCTCTCCCATTTGGATTCAAATTCCGCCCGATCTGTTTTGAAAATTTCTTCAAGCTTGTCGGCTACTTTCTTTGTAATGTGGTTGTTGATCTTTTTTACGTTGGGATCACCCTGTAAATAACTCCGGCTAACGTTTAATGGTATATCCGGACTGTCAATCACTCCCTGCAACAGCATCAGAAATTCCGGAACGATATCTTTTACTTCATCCGTAACAAAGACCTGGTTACTATAGAGCTGAATTTTATCTTTCTGAATCTCATAGCTCTGCTTGATTTTCGGGAAATATAGAATTCCGGTAAGATTGAATGGATAGTCCACATTCAGATGAATCCAGAACAAAGGAGGCTCATTAAAAGGGTACAATTCCTTGTAAAAGGACTGATAATCCTCTGTGGTCAATTCAGATGGCTTCCGGGTCCAGGCAGGAACCGGATTATTAATCTGCTCCCCTTCAAAGAAAATAGGAACAGGCAGGAAACGACAAAATCTTTTCAAAACAGTTTTGATCCTGTCCGCTTCCAGAAATTCCAGGCTTTCTTCGTTGATGTGTAAAATGATGTCTGTACCCCGTGCCTCTTTTGCAGCTTCTTCCAGTTGATACTCCGGACTTCCATCACACTCCCATCTAACCGCCGGAGCCTCTTTAAAACTTTTAGTAAGGATTTCTACTTTGTCACTCACCATGAAAGAAGAATAAAAGCCAAGACCAAAATGCCCGATGATATTGTTTTCATTCTGGCCTTTGTATTTATTCAAAAACTCTTCGGCACCTGAAAATGCCACCTGGTTGATGTATTTATCTACTTCCTCGGCAGTCATACCTACCCCCTTATCAGATATGGTGAGCGTTTTCGCTTCCTTATCAATGCTCACTGTAACAGACAGCTCGCCCAATTCCCCCTTTGCTTCACCAATAGACGACAATGTCTTTAATTTCTGGGTGGCATCCACCGCATTACTAATCAACTCCCGCAAAAAAATATCATGTTCACTGTATAGAAACTTCTTGATAATGGGGAAAATATTCTCCGTTTGTACCCTGATATTACCTTTTTGCATACTGAATTATTTACATTGGTTTCAGGATGCCCTTGCTCAAATCGGGTGCCATGGCGCTATTTAGCACCAGAATCAGCAAATTTGGCAGAATTGCTGCATAACCTGTCAGCCTGTAGGCCTTTTCTAAGTAGCTTCGGTATGGTTTTTTTAGAATAACCAGGCAGAACCCATTGAAAGTGATTCGACTTTATCCCAAACGCAGCCCACGCTGGCTTCGCATTCTTATGCGGATTCTTTTGGCATTGCTGTTATTGGTTTTATCACTCCTGCTTTTTATTCAGTCGGATTGGGGCCAGCAGTTCCTGACCCGGAAAGCCAGATCGATCCTGGAAGACCAATTCCAGACCAGGGTGGAGCTTCAACGCATCCGGCTGGACGGTTTTAGCCGGGTGTCTGTTCAAGGCCTGACCATCTTCGATCAAAAAAATAAGGTGCTTTTACATAGTGGTGACCTCTCCGTCCATTTTGCACTCCTTCCCCTTTTTTCAAATACGGTAGTAATTCATGCACTGCAATGGAAAGAACTTACTGCCAGGGTTTACACACTCAGCAATGACCAACTTAATTACCAATTTCTGCTGGAGGGGTTTCAACCTGCCGGCAAGGATACCACCCAGTCGGAACAACCGGCTGGCAAGGCCTGGAAAATTTCCCTGGGAAGGATAGAGTTTAATAACATCAGGCTCCAGTATGATGATCAGAATTCAGGAATGTATGCAGCACTTGTACTGAAAAACCTGAGCTGGAGATTTAAAGAAACGGATGTCGCAAGTGGGAGTTATGATTTCAATGATTTACGCATCGCCGGCTTGAATGGCTTTTATACTCAACAGTACCGGAAAAAAGATCCGGTTGAAAAAGCTGTAGATACAATTGCAAGCAATCCGCTTTCCTTAATGATAAAGGGGAAACTTATCCAACTTGATGATATCTGTTTTGCCTACCGGGATGAAGGCAGCGGCATCCATACAGGTTGGCTATTGAAACAGGGCCGGATCGAATTGTTGAATGCTAATGTGGGAGCCAATAAGTATCTGTCTGGAAATATTAAACTACAATCCCCTAAAGGCTATCTCATCCGGCGAAAAGGGCTTGATACACTAAACGGAATCACTGAAGAAACCCAGCCTTTGGCAGTAAATCTTCAATCTATTGATCTGAAAGGTGGTGCATTTGGCATGCAAAATCTGGAGGAGAAAAGAAGTCCCTACTCCAGTTCTATCGATTTCAATTATCTCGGACTTTCTTCCATACAAACCAATATAACCAGCATCAACTGGAAGGAAAATAAATTAAATGCTGTACTTGATAATTTGTCAGCAAAAGAAAGATCTGGTTTCAGATTAGAGCAAGCTTCAGGAAAACTTGCCTATGAAAACCAACGGCTATCCTTAACCGATTACATTGTCAAAACGGGTTCGAGCCGGTTATCCAATTCACTTGAACTCTATTTTCCTTCCAACCAACAAGGGGAAATTATAACAGATCAAATCGGTGTTCAGGCACAACTCGCTGCGTCAAGGCTTGCACTCAAAGAAGTATTGTTCTTTGTGCCGGAACTGAAACAGGATACCAATTTTAGAAAGTGGTGGGATAAGGAAATCCGGCTCAACGGCCAGGTATCCGGTAATTTATCTGCACTCCGTCTGCAGGCTTTTCATTTGCAGGATAATGCAGGCAACGATATTCATCTTACCGGGATAGTTCGCTCGCTTACTGTTCCGGATAAATTCGGCGCAGAGCTTTCCAGTCTCTCTATTGAAACCGGCAAATCAGCTATCAGTTCCTGGATTTCTGAAAGCCTGCTTCCTGCAAATCTTGAATTACCGGAGCGAATTGATCTGCGCGGAAGGCTTTCAGGAAATATGAATAATGCGAATGCTGCGCTTACACTGAATTCAAGTTTTGGGTTGATTCGATTTCAAGGTCGGGTAAACGGGATCAAACAAAGATCCACTGCCCGCTATGAACTGGATCTTCAGGAACTCAATATGAATGTTGGCCAATGGATTCGGGATACATCCATTGGGTTGATTGTTGCATCCGGAAAAGTGAAGGGCCAGGGGTTTGATCCGGAAACCATCAACGGTGAAGCTGCTGTCCGGATTCAGCAAGCAAGTATCAAAGGGTACAACTACCAACAAATTGAAATTGCAGGGAGTCTGAATCAACAACAGTATACCGCCTACATAAACAGCCTGGATGCCAATCTTCAAACTCAGCTGGAACTGGCCGGTGTGCTTACCGATGGATATCCTTCCCTAAATGGTAAACTAACTGTAAATCGTGCCGATTTGCAGGCTGTTGGATTAAGCACCAGTCCATTTATTGTGAAGGGTAAAATCGAGCTTGATCTGACAGATACAAGACCGCGAAAACTGGATGGGACTGTATTTGTTCATGAAGTTCAATATTCAAATGAACAGGATTTGATACAGCTTGACAGCCTTACCATACTGGCTAATGCAGCATTAGATAGTCAGCATATAAAAGTAGAAGGCCCAATTGGGTATATAACCCTGGATGGGAACTATGACTATACACAACTTGCCGCCGCTGTTAGCAATATCATCGAAAGACAGTTAAATCCTGCCGACAGTTTAACTATAGCAAAAGCTGATTCCATGGAATCTCAATCAGCCCGCCTTGCTGCATCGCTGATCCTGCCCCGCTCCATGGAAAAGTTCCTGCCTGACCTGCAAATCAGGCAACCACTAACGCTGGAAGGCAGTTTAAACACTGATAGCAGTTTGCTTTACTTGGAAGCTGCCCATCCGCAATTCAGGTATACAACAGCGATTGTTGATAGTTTCAGGCTGAAATTACTTTTTGATCAGGATACAATTAATACCTCCATCCAGGTTGCACAAATAGAACATCCTGTTTTTCCGGTCTATAATATGGCCGTAACAGCAAAAGGGAAGCCGGGAAACATCAACTGGTTATTGGCAGCAGATGATGCCGAAAAAAAACCATCCTACAGGGTTGGTGGCAACTGGAAAGGACCATCGATGACTGACTGGAGTCTTGGTTTGAATCCGGAAATTCTATTAAACAAAGAGAATTTTACAACAGTTGCAGATTCAGCCATCGTTTTCAGGAATGGGGAATTATGGGACGCAGCTTTTGAAATCAGGTCAAACAGTCAATCGGTTAAGCTGGATCATATCCGCCTGGATAGTTTTAAAAACAAAGCGTATCAGTTATTGATCAAGGATTTTGAAGCCCGAACGATCAGTTCTTTTATCTCCAAAGACACAACACTGGCTGAGGGAACAATAAATGCCAGGTTACAATTAAATCAAACTGTAACAGACTCCTCCATAACCGGAACTCTTTCTGTGGATAGTCTTCGGCTTTTCGGAAAACCTGTTGGTAACTTACATACTGAGTTAACAAAAGAAGGTGCCAGTATAGGCGTACTTGCTACATTGGAAGGATATGGAAACAAGGTAAAGATGGAAGGAAGTTATGCTGATCGCATAAACGCTACCATTCGATTTGACAGTTTGCAATTGGCAAGTGCGGAACCATTCACAGCTGGGGCAACCACCAATATGAGTGGAGCCATTACAGGCAATTTGGAAATTAGTGGTGAACTCACCAATCCGGATATCAATGGATCACTGGTGTTTCACAAAGGAAAACTACGCGTCTCTTACCTCAATAATCCGTTAGAGATGGATCAGCAGGAGTTGCTATTTGCGAACCGTAAACTTTTATTGAACCAATTCACACTTACCGATACAACAGGAGGGAAAGCGATAATGGATGGTGCCATCCGGTTGGAAAACCTGCTCAACCCAGGCTTTGATCTGGGCGTAGATGCCCGCAATTTTTTGGTATTGGGACCAAAAAGTTCAGAAGAGCAAATGATATGGGGACCTGCCAGAGTCAACAGCACCATTGCTATCAAAGGTGATCTATCGCTGCCCAAAATTGACATGCAATTGAAACTGGTAGACAAATCAGCAATCGGATTTGTTGTGCCGGATGAGGAGCCTGGAATTGCCAACCGTGAAGGGGTTATTGAATTTATAAACCGGCAAAATCCACCTGATTCGACATTGCTTATCCAAAGCGTTAAGAAAAAAAGCCCGGCCACTCAATTTAGCGGAATTGAGTTTTCAGGTGATATTGAATTGACACCAGCATCCACACTCACTATTGTAATAGATCCATACAATGGAGATTTTCTAGAGGTAAAAGGTAGTGCCAGTTTGAATGTAAAGATTGACCAGGGAAATCGAATAGGTATTACCGGTGTTTACGAAATTGAGAGTGGCAAATATGAAATGTCGCTCAACCAGTTAATCAAACGCAGTTTTGGAATTGAAAAAGGAAGTACTATAACCTGGAATGGTGATCCACTTGAAGCTGCTGTCAATATTCGTGCAAAATACCAGGTAGATGCG
>JALOMU010000039.1 GCA_025455285.1 Flavihumibacter sp. | reverse complement strand
GTTTCGAAATAATCATTCCCCATCAGGTAACTGTTTACCACAGTGGTACCATTTCCGATCCGGGAACGGATACCAACTACAGTATTTTCCACCCGGGAAGCATTGATGATGGAGCCTTCCGCGATTACTGTTTTTTCCAGGGTAGATCCACTGATTTTTGCCGGAGGCAGCATGCGTGCACGGGTATAAATCGCATTTTTATTATCAAAAAGATTGAACTCCGGAATGTCTTTGGTCAGGCTGATATTTGCTTCAAAGAAGGAATAAATATTCCCGATATCTGTCCAGTAACCATCATATTGATAGGAGCAAACTTTGTATTTGTGAATGGACTCCGGGATGATTTCCTTTCCAAAATCAGTGGCATCTTTTTTCTCGTTTTCCAGCAGGTCGAACAGCAACTTGCGGTTGAAAATATAGATACCCATGGAGGCCAGGTAATTTCTTCCCTGATGGCGCATCTCATCCCCTGTATCGCTGATCCAGTCTGCCAGCACATCCTTTTTGGGCTTTTCTACGAATGAGGTGATAAATCCGTCTGCCGCTTTCAGAATACCAAATTCAGGAGCTTCTCTTTCCGCAACCGGAATGGTCGCAATAGAGATATCAGCTCCACATTTTTTATGATTTTCCAGCATTTCACTGAAATCCATCTGGTACAATTGATCACCTGAAAGAATCAAAACATATTCGCTTTCAAAGGGCGTGATATGCCGTAGGCTTTGACGAACGGCATCTGCAGTTCCCTGGAACCAGGTTGGGTTATCCGGGGTTTGTTCTGCTGCAAGAATATCCACAAAGGCGGCGCTGAATGCACTAAAGTGGTAGGTGTTCTTGATATGTCGGTTCAGGGAGGCCGAATTGAATTGGGTTAGTACGAACATCCGGTTGATATTGGAGTTCATACAATTGGAAATAGGGATATCCACGAGGCGGTACTTCCCTGCGATGGGAACGGCGGGTTTACTTCTGCTGGCGGTCAGTGGGTAGAGTCGGGTACCTGCTCCACCCCCGAGAATAACGGCAAGTATTTCTTTGCTGATTGACATATCGTAAAATTTGGATTAAGACTGGTTTATGGTATTGCGGGCCTATTAAGGTAGTAAAGATTTATATAAATCGATGTATTGTTTCGCGCTTACATCCCAGCCGAAATCAAGTTCCATCAGTTTGCGCCGGATGCCATCAAATTGAAGTTGGTCTTCGTACAATTCCACAGCCCGGTATACACCATTCGTAATATCACCTACACTTGCATTATTGAAGGAAATGCCATAACCGCCGGGCTCACCGATATCAATAACCGTATCGCGCAACCCGCCAGTGCGACGAACAACAGGTACCGTTCCATAGCGCATAGCGTAGAGCTGATTGAGTCCGCAGGGTTCAACCCGGCTTGGCATCAACAGGAAATCTGCACCTGCGTACATACGATGACTGAGTTGCTCATTGTATCCGATTTTGGAATTATAGAACCCCATCCAGTAGGAACGCATATTTTCCAATTCCTGTTCAACATGGGTTTCCCCACTGCCCAGCACCAGGAAGTTCATACGCTGATCAATATAATAGAGTGAATCTCCAATGGCACGGGGTAACAAATCAGCGGCCTTTTCACCCACCAGTCGACCTATGAAAACAAATAAAGGTTTGTCCGGATTGAGATTAAATTCGGCGCACAATGCTTCCTTATTTGCTCTCTTACCTGCTGCCAGGGATTCAATGGAATAGTGGTCAGTCAGATAACTATCGGTTTCAGGATTCCATACATCGCTGTCAATGCCGTTAATAATACCGGCACATTTCCCTTTTTCGTATTCAAACAGCGCTTCCAGGCCATTACTGTCCTGCCGCATTTCATAAAGATAACTCCAACTGACGGTGGTTACCTTCCAGGCACTTCGAATGCCTGCAGCAAGCGGGTTGATCATATTATTCCAGTCCAGTATACCCCAGCGCCAACCATCCCAATGCGGGATATAATCCGACTTACTCCAGTCCATCCAGCCCTGGTATTGAGCATTGTGGATAGTCAACACGGTTGGAATATCTTCCAGGTGTGAATACTGGTAGCAGTATTTTACCATAAAAGGAATAAGGGCTGTATGATGATCGTGCACATGCAGGATATCCGGATGATGTTTCCAGGAACTGATCCAATCGACCACTGCGATCTGAAAAGAGGTGAATCGCTCGGTATCATCTGCGTACCCGTAAATTTTTTCCCTATCTAACAGTCCGTTGATGTCAACCAGGTATAAATCAAATCCGAGTTTGTTGGTAGTTTCTTTGATGATGGTATAATCAAACCAGGTATTACCCAGGTAGGCACTTGATTTATGAACCACTTCCCACTTGTTTTCATAAAGGAACTTGGTCCGGTACATCGGCATCACTACTTTGTTGATATGTCCGGCTTCTGTCAGGTATTTTGGTAAAGCGCCTACCACATCACCTAATCCGCCTGCCTTCGCCACGGGATAACATTCGGCTGAAACATGAAGAATCTCCATATAAATAATTACGATTGAATATAATAAGAAAATAGATTGGGGGAACGATCCATTGAAAAAATTTCAGGCAAATGAAATTCTTCCTATTTTCACTAATTCAGTGCAAGTTTTAATTGCCAAACCAAAAACCTGGATTTTATCATGTCGCAAACCAAACAACCAACCAATACAGGTGCTCTAGCGACGCTTGTAATGGTGTTCTTTTTCTGGGGCTTTATTGCAGCTTCCAACAGTATTTTGATTCCGTTTTGTAAAACGCACTTTGATTTAAATCAGTTTCAGAGCCAGCTGATCGGCTCAGCGTTTTATGGGGCCTATTTTATAGGCAGTCTGATTTTATTCATCGTTTCCAATAGTTTGGGATATGATATTTTAAACAAGATCGGTTATAAAAAAGGCATTATATATGGATTGTGGATATCCGTACTGGGTGCCTTGCTGATCATACCTTCTGCCAATGCCAACTCCTTTCCGGCGCTTCTTGGATCATTGTTCGTAGTGGCTTTAGGGTTCTCTTTGCAGCAGACGGCTGCACAGCCTTTCGCTATTGTATTGGGTGATCCATCCACCGGTACGCAGCGTCTGAACCTGGGTGGTGGTGTGAACTCGCTGGGTACTACCCTGGGGCCCATCATCGTAAGCTTTTTCCTTTTCGGGTCGGTTTCTGATGTGGGGAAAGAAGTTACTATCACGAATATTAATACACTGTATATAATTGTTGCGGCTGTGTTTGCAGCAGTTGCCCTCTTTTTCTCCTTTTCAAAAAATCTGCCTGATGGCAAAAACGACGAACGTTTTGAAAAAGCCAATAAGGCGGCGGGTGCTCTTTTAATGATGACCGGTGTTATCCTGGGAATTATCCTGATCGGACAGTTTACAGATACCAGCAAACTGGTGTTGCTATTGCTAACCCTGATCGCAGTAGTTGCCATCCTATTTTACTCCAATGCTTCGGCGGTTAAGAGTCCGGAAGGCTGGGGTGCCATGCGTTATCAGCAACTGATTTATGGAATGCTGGGCATCTTTGTATATGTAGGCGTAGAAGTAACCATTGACAACAATTTCGGTGCATTGCTGAAAACACCGGGCTATTTCAATGAGCTTGGCCTTGATGAAAGTGAAATCTCTCATTTTATATCCCTGTATTGGGGAAGTTTGATGATCGGCCGATGGACAGGTGCTATTGGTGTATTCAACCTGTCGGCAATGGGTAAACGAATTGCAACGATTGTTGTTCCGTTTATCGCATTTGCTGTGGTGTTGTTTGCCAATCATCTTAAAGGAAATGATGTCAGTGATCTTTATGGCTATTCGGTGGTTGTAGTGATTATGATCCTGGCATTTTTCTATGGTCAGGAAAAACCTGTTAAAACCTTGCTGACAGTATCAGTTTTGGCTACCCTATTTATGCTGATTGGGGTATTTACAAAAGGAATCATATCTGTATATGCCTTTATGGCCGGCGGTTTGTGCTGTTCCGTTATGTGGCCTTCGATCTTTTCACTGGCTGTTGCAGGATTGGGTAAATACACCAGCCAGGGTTCTGCTTTCCTGATTATGATGATTTTGGGTGGAGCCGTTATTCCTCCATTGCAAGGGGTGCTCGGAGATATTAAGGATATGCATTTTTCTTATTTATTAGCAGCAGCCTGTTTTGCATTCCTTGCTTATCTTGCGATCAAACTTAAAAACGTATTAACCTCCCAGGGGCTGGATTTCGACAGCCAGATTGGTGGTGGACATTAATTGCAAGCGAACATGAGCATGACTAAAATTCCTTTAGAATACGCCATTGGTGTGGATATCGGCGGCACTAATACTAAATGTGGTATTGTAAATCGCCGAGGTGAAGTATTGCAGTATGAACAGTTATCAACACCGGAATATGAAAATCCGGAAGCCTTTGTGGATGCGCTTTGTGTACGGCTGAATCTGATGATTGAAAAAGTCGGAGGAATTGAGCTGATCAAGGGGATTGGCATTGGTGCACCAAACGGTAATTATTATACCGGAACTATTGAATATGCTCCGAATCTGCGATGGGTGGGTGTAGTTCCCCTGGCAGATATGGTCAGCCAGCGGATGGGCCTGGCTACTGCTCTTACCAACGATGCCAATGCTGCGGCAGTTGGTGAAATGCAATATGGAGCTGCCAAAGGCATGCGCGATTTTATCACCATTACCCTCGGTACTGGTGTCGGCAGTGGCATTGTGGCGAACGGCCAGCTTATTTATGGCCACGATGGTTTTGCCGGAGAGCTGGGACATACGATTATTCGTCCGGGTGGCCGACCTCACTGGTCAACCCAACTCAAAGGTTCCCTGGAAGCCTATGCTTCCGCTACAGGGGTTGTATTAACTGCAAAAGAAATGCTGCAGCATGAACCGGAGAAGCCCAGTATGTTGCGCAAGTACAATTTGGAGGAATTAACCAGTAAGCAAATTTTCGATTGTGCTATGCAGGGAGATGAGATTTCCCAATCGGTGTATCGGTTTACCGGACAGATACTGGGTGAATCCCTGGCCAATTTTGTAATGTTTTCTTCCCCGGAAGCGATCATTCTGTTCGGTGGCCTAATCAAAGCCGGTAATCTCATTTTTGATCCAACGATTGAACACATGGAGAGGAACCTGCTGCCTATCTTCAAGAATAAAGTGAAGGTAATCAAGAGTGATCTTCATGAGGCCGATGCAGCCATTCTGGGAGCGAGTGCGTTGGTTTGGGAGATGAAGCAGAGTAGTTCGTCGCTATGAAGACGTGAGACGTGAGACGTGAGAAGTGAGAAGTGAGATGTGAAAAGTGAAAGTTTGTGAAAGGTGAAAAGTGAAAAAGGAGCCGGGGATTTGCGGCTCAGATTCAAATAATTTCCCGGTCAAATTAATTTTGACCGGGATTTTTTTAATTAATAGGATACTATATCCCTATTTTTTCCAGTTTTTTTTTGACAGTTATAGGTATCATCGACCAGCTAAAATATCGCTAATATGTGACGCTTAAATTTGCGCCAATTTGAATAGGGTTTAATTTTTATTATTTCTGTTTATTGAGTTTAATCAGACTGCTCAAAGATTTGAGTTCTTCTCACGTCTGACGTCTGACATCTTACGTCTCACTTTTCACCTTCCAAATCATCGCCGCCGGCACTGCCCGCTGGCCTTCCTTATCGGATGGCCGGATGGTTTCCCTTCCGTTTATCAGCAAACAGGAACTGCCGCCTCCATCCAGATTCAACGCTTCCACGCAACCAAGTTGTACAAGAATAGCTGCGGTTTCGGTTAGAGTGGCACCTGCCGCAACACCAGGATTTCTACCCTCGATGACCAGCACAATCAATTTACCTTCTTTCGTATATCCAATGGCTGTCCTTGGATGCGCATCCTGGATCGCTTTACCCGCGAATTTTCGCTCTTCGTTATTGGTTATGTTAACTGCACTGTTTTGAACCAGAACAGGACCACCCCCAACTACCGTTTTCATTTTCCATTTGTGGAGGAGCGGTTTAGGTGGGACGAAACATGTATATGTACTGTGAACTTTCCTTGCAGTTTTCAAGTTGAATGTATTATTTGAATCTATATTTAGTTTAGGAGGGAGTTGCGTTGCATATGGTTTTCGTTTGTCCTTCGCCGTGAAAGTCCAGGCTACATCCATTTCTCCTTTTTTACTTATACCCAACGCGCTTACAAAAGGATGAAAATAACGTCCGCTGTCGGCTCCTCGCGCCGGAATGGTATGCAGATTATACGCCAGTATTTTTCCCTTGTTTACAATAATATTCAGGTTCAGATTGTCTTTAAAAGAAAAAAAACTCGTATTCACCACCAGCACCGGATGATTGTTTTTCTCATAAAATCCGGAAGGAGTGAGTCGCCGGTTTTGGGTAGTATCATGTTCAATTTGTAAGGTATCGGACCTTGGATCAGCAATTACATAAAATGCACGGAAGGGTTTGTTGTGATACATTCCATCAAAGGAATATGCTTCCATACCTGGGGGTAATGGACCGAAATCAGAAGATCTGTTTTGCCAGTTAATTGAAACTTCGCGTTGGGAATCTGAGATAGGCTTGACAATTATTGGTTGCACCTCTTTATGGGCTTCTCCGGTTGAACCAGTTAATTGGGCACTGGTAACTGCGGGAAAAAATAAAAGGCCGGTTAAGGCCTTGAAAAATAAATTGCTCATGCTATTGACTTGTGAGTTGAATTCAGTGTTAACTCAGTGAAGAAAAAACAACTTTATCAAGATGCTTTATAAACTTCCATACCTTCTTTTTCTTCCATCCACTTCTGCTTTCCATAACCTGGAATAACATGACGCTCGGAGTGATAAGAAGAACGAACCAGCGGACCGCTTTCCACATAATCCAATCCCAGGTTATAACCAATTTCACGGTACTCGGCAAATTCATCCGGGTGAACGAACCGATCCACCGGTAAATGCTTTTTAGTAGGCTGAAGATATTGCCCAATCGTTACCACATCCACTCCGTTATCCCTCAAATCGGTCAGCGTCTGAATTACTTCTTCTTTGGTTTCACCCAGTCCCAGCATGATACCGCTTTTCACGCGCATACCACCTTCTTTCAGCGTTCTCAGCACTTCCATACTTCTCCAATATTTTGCCTGGATACGGACGCGTTTGGTAAGTCGCTCTACCGTTTCAATATTATGGGAAACTACTTCAGGGGCAGCATCAATAACCCGCTGAATTTGCTCTTTTATGCCTTTAAAATCAGGGATCAGGGTTTCAAGGGTGGTTTCGGGGTTCAACTGCTTCACAGCCTTAATGGTATTGTACCAAATGGCAGACCCCCCATCTTTTAGTTCATCCCTGTCTACAGAAGTGATAACCGCATGTTTCACTTTCATCAGATAGATGGCTTCAGCAACCCGTTGGGGTTCATCCCAGTCAACCGGGTCAGGCCGTCCGGTAGCTACTGCACAAAAGCCGCAACTCCGGGTACAGGTATTGCCCAGAATCATAAAGGTGGCGGTACCTTCGCCCCAACACTCTCCCATATTGGGACAGTTACCACTTTCACATATTGTATGAAGCTTATGTGTATCTACAAGAGAACGAACATGTTTATAACTTTCCCCGGTAGGAAGTTTAACTCTTAGCCAATTTGGCTTTTTGATAGCAGACTCAGATTTCGGGACAGCTGCAACTACGGGTAATTCCTGCATAATGGAACAAAATTACATTACTTACGCTTACCAAAGAGTACGGTTACGTAAGCATTAAAAAACAGGTTCCTTTCTTTATTGTTCACCATCTGCAGTACTGATTGGCTGTAATATTCAAGGTTAACCCCCGCTTCAATAGCGGAAACAACTTCGTTGAAGCGGCCATAATCAAAGCGAAGTGCTGCTTTAGCATGCGCACCCGGATTGAATTTTAACTCTCCCCATCCTACTGTAAAACCGGAAGCTCCCAGGTAAGCGTACTGGCGGAAATCCTCAATTTCTGTAAAACGTTTGCGGCTTCTTTCCTCTGTAGTACGATCTACTACATCTACGTAATATGGCTTTTCAAGTCCAAAGCTGATACCACCTGCCCAGATGCCGGTTACGGATACCCCGTTTTTATTGCTTTTTCCACCGATCAGGTATTGCTGACCGTAAGCTCCTTTTAATTGATAAAAATTATTGGCTTTCCCAAAAACATATTGATTCACATTCCCGGTGAACAGGTCAATGCTTCCGGCATCCTTATCTTCCTTGGGGTGTTTCTTTTCGTTGAATTCAATCTGGATTAACCTTGTCTTGCGTGGCGTGATAAATTTCCCCTTTTCAAAAAAGATACCCCAGCCATCGCTATTGAGTCGTAATCCAAATACATTGTGTTTATCGAAAATCAATTGTCCTTCTTCTTCCATCTTCAACAAGGCATTGATTCTTTCTTTTTTTTCAGCTTTCTTATCCTTCCTGGAGGACGCGGGATTGGATTGGGCCCATACCATGGTTGTCATCACAATTCCTATCGGCAATAACAAGATTTTTTTCACAGTCATTTTTTTAGGTACCTGCTAGCGTAAATTTATACAAAAATAACAGCATGACAGCATCCGTTGTTTACGAAGGACATTTACGTTGTAAGGCCACACACCTGCAGAGCGGTACC
>JALOMU010000038.1 GCA_025455285.1 Flavihumibacter sp. | reverse complement strand
AAAGTCGGTAAAGGCGATTGGCTGGTAATCGAAGCGGATGAAAGTGATGGCTCCATTGTGCAATATTATCCGTCTATAGGACTGCTGTTAAACGTGGACAAGGATCATAAAGAAATTGATTCCCTGCTGGATATCTTTGCTACGTTTAAGCGTAACAGTGAGTTATTTGTTGTGAATCAGTCGCACCCGCTGGCTGCTCCCTTATCACAGGATATCAGCCTGGATTTCAGTTGGGATACTGAGCGGCCTGCAGGTTTTATGGCCCGTGATTTCAATCAGGAGGGACTCAGTATCTCCTTCACCATCAACAATACCCCCTTTCAATTAAAATTGGTTGGTAGGCACAATATGGAGAATGCGCTGGCTGCTGCTACTGTAGCAGCGCATGTAGGCGTGGACCTGACAAAAGCTGCGGAAGCATTGGAACAATATGAAGGAATTTATAGGCGCAACCAGGTATTGGGACAAAAAAACGGCGTTTGGCTGATGGACGATTATGCGCATAATCCTGCTAAATGTGCGGCAAGTATCCAATCCTGCCAACCGCTTGCGGATAAAGTCGTAGCCTGGTTTCAACCTCATGGGTATGGCCCCACTCGTTTTCTGCGTGCAGATTTTGTAAAAGAAATAGCAGAAGCGCTGCGCCCCCAGGATGAGATCTGGATGAGTGAGATTTTTTATGCAGGAGGAACGGCTACCAAAGATATCTCGGCGAATGACCTGATCAATGACATCCGGCAACTGGGAAAAGCAGCCTTTTTTGTGGAAGACAGAAATGATTTTGTGCAAACCGTACGGTCACACTTAACCGAAAATACGGTTCTGTTGTTAATGGGCGCTCGTGATCCCAGTCTCGAATATTTTGCTCAGCAGGTTTGGAATGAATTATAAAATGCGAATACTGTTTCGTCATATTAAGTCATTAGTGGGCATTGGTCAACCGGATGCGCCGCTACGGGGTTATGAACTGGCGATGCTTCCATCCCTTGAAAACGCCTGGTTGCTTATTGAAGACGAATGCATTCATAGTTACGGCAGGGAAGAAGAGCAGGCACCTCCGGCAGCGGATCGGATACTTAATTGCTCCAATCGGTTTATCCTGCCTTCGTTTTGTGATTCGCATACGCACCTGGTGTTTGCCGGTAGCCGGGAAGCTGAATTTGTAGATAAAATCAATGGAAAAACCTATGCTGAGATAGCAGCAAAAGGTGGTGGAATTCATGCATCTGCAGCTAAGTTGGCAGCCATGGCGGAGGAACAGCTGTTTCGGGAGTCCATGACAAAATTGGATAAAATCGCTGCAGCCGGAACCGGGGCAGTTGAAATTAAAAGCGGTTATGGATTAACGGTAGATGCGGAATTGAAGATGCTTCGGGTGATCAAACAATTGAAAGCTCATCATCGCTTGCCGATAAAAGCATCTTTTCTTGGAGCACATGCAATTCCTCCGGAATTCAAAGAAAATCGCGAATCATATATCCGGTTACTCATTAACGAACTATTGCCAGTGATCCGTGATGAAAAGCTGGCGGATTATATTGATGTTTTTTGTGAGAAGGGATTTTTCACACCGAAAGAAACCATCCGCATTTGCGAAGCAGGTAAAAGCATCGGACTTATTCCCAAGATACATGCCAACCAGTTAAGCGTTTCCGGAGGCGTACAGGCAGGTATCCTGGTAGGAGCCCTCTCAGTGGATCATCTGGAATCAATGGATGAAGAAACAATAACAGCTTTGGCTGCTTCTGCAACGATTGGTACCCTTCTGCCTGGTGCAGCCTATTTTCTCCGGATGCCCTATCCTCCGGCGCGTGAACTGCTGAAAGCCGGTGCAGCCCTCGCACTGGCCTCAGATTATAACCCTGGTTCATCGCCTTCCTTTAATATGCAGCAGGTTTTCTCAATGGCCTGTATCCAGCTTCGCATGTTGCCCGAAGAAGCATTGCAGGCAACTACTATCAACGGCGCCTTTGCCATGCAATTGGAAAAGGTAGCCGGTTCGATTTACCCGGGAAAATGGGCGAATCTGCTGCTCACCAGAACCATACCTTCCCTTGCTTATTTGCCCTATGCTTTTGGTGAATCCTGCATCGAACAGGTTTACCTGAAAGGCTGCCAGGTAAAATAATACCACCTCCATTCTGTATATTACAATATGGAATCCATTGAATCCGAATTATTACTGATCGTTCTGTGTTGTGTGGTTGTGGTATCTTACCTTTTTTCAATTGGTAGCCGCTATATCAGAGTGCCGTCTGTACTTTTATTACTGTTGGCCGGGATGGGTATTCGACTCATTGCAGAGGCCTATGAATATGAGCTAAACGTGCCTCTTCTGGTGGTGGAATCTTTGGGAGTGGTGGGGCTTATCATGATCGTACTGGAAGCTGGCCTTGATCTGGAACTTAAATCCTCCCGAATCAAACTAATTCGCGACTCTTTTCTTTCAGCCTTAATTATTCTACTGCTATCTACCTCTCTAATAAGCTATATATTATACGAATACCTGCAACAACCGCTTCTTAACTGTATCGTATATGCAATACCGTTATCCATTATCAGCAGCTCTATTGTTTTACCCAGCCTGCATGCCCTGACAGAAGAAAAAAAGGATTTTTTGGTTTACGAGGCCTCCTTTTCGGATATCCTGGGTATCATGTTGTTCAATTATTTCGCATCTCCGGAGATCTTTTCCCTCAAATCAATTGGTGTTTTCTCCGGGAACCTCCTGCTTAGTATTCTCTTATCCGTACTGGTATCCATCCTGCTTTTGTTCATTATGACCCGAACCAAACTTTCAATAAAATTTTTCCTGGTTTTCTCTCTTTTAGTATTGATCTACGCGGGAGGTAAAATGTTGCACCTGCCTTCGCTGATTATTATCCTGGCCTTTGGTCTTATGATCAACAACTGGCACCTGTTCAAATCAGTGCCCTGGATTCAGCAACAGTTTCCACAGGAACAGGTAAATAATTTAAACCAGTTACTTCATTCCATTACAGCTGAATCTTCTTTTTTGATACGTACTTTCTTTTTTATCCTTTTTGGTTTTTCCATCGACTTCAATATGATGCTACAGAATGAAGTATTGCAGGTAGGAGGTGTAATCGTTCTCAGTCTTTTTGCCGTCCGCTTCCTGTATTTCCGGTTTTTTCTCAAGACCAATGTATTTCCGGAAGTTTTTTTCATTCCACGCGGACTCATTACAATTGTACTGTTTTATAAAATTCCTCAGGAAATGAAACTTGCCAATTTCAATGAAGGAATACTTTTTTTTATCATTCTTGTAACGGGAGCGATAATGACCCTGGGTATGCTGCTTTACAAGAAAAAACCATTGGAGTTGGTAGAAGAGCCGGCTTTTTCAGATCGAACTGACATTTTTTAACTATGCTGCCATATGAATCATTTTAAATTTTACAACAAGGAAGATATCCTCTATCTGACCCGCCTCCGAAGATTCGAAACCAAATTGGGGGAACGATTGCAGGTATTAACACATCCCGATCAGTTTGAAGAAAAATTACATAAATGCCAGGCGAATTATATTTTATTTGGCATACCGGAAGATATTGGTGTAAAAGCCAATTATGGGAAAGGAGGAACGGACTCCGCCTGGCTCCCTTTTCTAAGCAGCCTGCTGAATATGCAGAGTAATGATTTTCTATCGGGAGAGGAAATTTTGCTCTTGGGACATTTTGATTTCGGCGACCTTCAATACCTCATTGAAAATCATGCCCGTTCGGAAGAAGAAAAGATTGAGGCCTACCGGCATGCTGTAAACCAGATTGATGAGGAAGTGGAGCAACTTGCCAAACATATTACCGCAGCAGGAAAAATTCCGATTGCAATAGGTGGTGGTCATAACAATGCATATCCGCTGATCAAAGGCGCAGCCAAAGGTCTATTAAAATCAGGCCGTCTTCCACTTGCCCAGATCAATGTCATCAACCTGGATGCACATACTGATTTTCGTCCTGCTGAAGGCCGTCATTCAGGAAACGGTTTTCGTTATGCAGAGGAAGATGGCTATCTTCAGAAATACTGCGTGATTGGAGTAAAAGAAGCCTATATACAACAGAATATCTGGTTGGATTTTGTCAACAACCCTTTCCTGGATCTGATTACATACGAAGATATTTTCCTTCAGGAAAAACGAAATTTCTTGCAGGCCGTGGCACATGCAACCAATTTCCTGGACGAAAATTATTGCGGCATTGAACTGGACCTCGATGTAATTGAAGAAACACTTTCCAGTGCCTGCTCTGCTTCTGGTATTACCGTTTTGCAGGCCAGGAAATACATTCAGTTTACGGCACAGGATCTAAAACCGGCCTATCTTCATATATGCGAAGGCGCTGCACAATTGAGTGATGGAAGAAAAAATGATACCATTGGCCAGTTAATCGCCTACCTGGTTTCAGATTTTATAAAAGCAAGGCTGGACCTGAAAACAAGCTAGAACATTTGTCGGGAGAACCTGAAACCAAGGTTTACGTAGTTACGTATAAACCGCGACTGGTCTCCATACATAAGACTGAACTCAAGCGGACCGATAGGTGAATCTATCCCTAACGTGAAAGCATAACCGCTTAACAGGCGGTTCGTTTGTGCCTCAATTGGTTGTTTCAGAAAACTGGTGTACATCAGATTAAAAGTTAGTGCGGTATAAACAGCTCCCGTAATCTGGTAGCGCCAGTTGGCAGCCCCTTTTATCAAACTGTTGGTAGTAAGAGCTGCATCCTGAATACCGGCAAAACTTACCTGGTTACGCATTATAGGTTTCATCCCACCCACCAGGAAGTCGTGGAATAAAAATTGCGATGCATTGAAATTGCCAGCGGCTTCACCTTGCAGAGTTAAATACGATCGTTTGCGAATCGGTATTACTTTTTGAATCTGGAAACGGAGTCGGGCAAAACTTCCGAAAGTCAAACCGAGTGAATCAATATTAAGTATTGGCGCACCAGCTACATAGAAAATGGCATTGGGTTGTTGCGCAAACATAATCGAAGGCTCAAACAGGGTATAGGTTCCCCGCCTTGGAAGAAAGAGACGGTCGTGAGAATTGTATTCATACCGGAAATACCCTTGCAAATAACGAATTCTGCCTTCAACCGTTTGCAGGGCTTCCGTCAGCGGTTTAAAGGAAGCTCTTTCCCAATGGATTCCGAGGGCGTACGACTGTCTTCTTTTATAGGCAAGTTGTAGTCGGGTATCAACCGAAGTACTCAACTCCCGGCCAAGCCCGCTTGCTTTATAATTGTTGTAAGTAGGAAATTCCTGCCTCTCAAAATAATACTCCGATATCCAGGCTAATGGCACTTTAGGTGTGCCAAATACCTGGCTGTGTTCTGCGCGAAAACGGAAATTTTCCGAAATGGCGGCCCCGATCGTTGTTCGGCTTTGTTTACCCAGGAAATCCCTGAAACTGAGATTCACGATCAGGCTCATATCGCTTAAGGTGTTGAAATGAACAGCCAGTTTCGCAGTAACAGGAGCGTTTTCTTCTGCAATCAAATGCATATCTGCTACTCCTTCTTCGCCTTGAACCGGTTCAAGTTGATAATACAGCCGATTGAAGTAACGGGTTCCAAAAGCCTGCCTGATGGCATCTTCCATTTCTTTCACCGTATATGCAGCTCCTTCTTTCAGTCCCAGCATCCTTCGTAAAAACGGTTTGGTGATATAGCGCAGGCTATCGTTGATTATGTGACGGATGGTGATTTTTTCACGTACCAGCGGAAATTCCACTTTCGCAGGCGGACCATAAATTGCATTGAGGCTATCTGCCAGTTTTTTGAAATAGGGATAATGCAAGTCTCCCATCCGCAAACCTATGGCAAGAATACTGTCGCTTGAATTAAAGCTCCCTGCTGAATAGTTGGATACCGGGTGTTCAATATAATAATCTGTCAATGCTACTTCCTGCCTACTTAAATTTGCTTCTTTAAAGAAAGCGATCTGCATTAGAATCTGAACGGGGGAAGTGATTTTATCTGCTGATAATAGTCCACTGCTTACGCTGCTGCCGATTACGATTTCCGCACCCATATTTCGGACATCACTAACCGGGAAATTGCGGATCAGTCCACCGTCCACCAGTTTTTTGCCTCCGATTTCTACCGCAGTAAATACGGAAGGAATAGCCATGCTGGAGCGAACAGCGGATATCAAATCTCCCCGGTCAAGTACAACCGCATCCCCTGTTTCCAGGTCCGTTGCAATACATTTAAAGGGGCGCTTGAATAAATTGAAATCTTTCACTCCATAAACCGGATTGTAAAGCTCATTGAATTTGAGCCAGAGTTCTTCCGCTTCCAATACACCGGATGGAATACGGAACCTGCCTTTTTCCATTGGTAGTTCCAGGGCGTACCGGCCATACTCATTTTTTTCTTCCATTATGAAAGCCTGCAGCGAGGAACGGTTGCTGAGCAATACATTCCAGTCCATACTGCGAGCTATTTGTAAGATGGAATCACCAGAATATCCGATAGCATACAAACTACCCACGATGGCTCCCATGGAAGTACCGGTTACATAATCAATCTGTAATCCTGCTGAATCTATTGCTTTAAGAATACCAATATGCGCCAGACCTTTTGCACCGCCTCCACTCAGGGTTAGTCCGATTTTTGGTCGTTGCTTATTGGTTTGGGCCTGCAGGTTGAAATAAGGGATAAAAAGGAACAATAGGATAATCCGGGAAATCCACCATGGTTTCATACACCATGAAGTTAGTCCATTTCTGTTTCCATCGAAAGGATCTTTTCAAACAAAGTTTCGTATTCCTGGTTCAAGGCATCCAAAGACTCACTATTCTTTTTGTAAGCCAATTCAGCTGCCGCGAATTTCTGTCTATCAGAGTAGGTGGAAGGATCTGCCAGCGCTGCTTCCAGTTTTGTTTTTTCTTCTTTCATTCGGGCGATCTTTTCCTCGACCTGGTTAAACTGTC
Organism: Flavihumibacter sp.; assembly: GCA_025455285.1. Classification (GTDB taxonomy): domain Bacteria; phylum Bacteroidota; class Bacteroidia; order Chitinophagales; family Chitinophagaceae; genus Flavihumibacter. The sequence goes on along the minus strand of JALOMU010000038.1, from coordinate 1,733 downwards.
GTTGTACTTTCTGTAATTCCTTCTTCTGCTCACGATTTAAAACCGGCGCTGCAGCTTTAATTTCGGTTACCTGCTGAACAACCGGGGCAGCCACTTCTTTCCCTTCTTTCTGTTCTCGCTGTTTTGCCATGCGTTCTTTCCAATCTACCCATTCGGCATAGGTTCCTTTAAATTCCTTGATCTGGTGATCGACGATTTCCCAGATCTTATTCGCCGCTTTGGAGATAAAATAACGGTCGTGACTTACCAGGATAAAACTTCCTTCGTATTTATTCAACGACTCAACCAATAATTCCACGGAATGCATATCCAGGTGGTTGGTCGGTTCATCCAGCATCAGGAAATTTGCTTTGCTGACAATCGTTTTGGCCAATGCCACCCTTGCTTTTTCGCCCCCACTGAGTACCCTGATTTTTTTATCGGTGTCATCACCACTGAATAAAAAACATCCCAGCAATGTTCTTAATTCCTGCTCTGTTTTCTGACTACCACAGGTTTTCATTTCATCCAGTAATGTATTGTTGATATCCAATGCTTCCAACTGGTGCTGGGCATAAAAGGCTTCTTCCACATTATGGCCCCACTTGCGATCGCCGTCAAAATTTTCAATGCCTGCAATGATTCTCAATAGGGTTGATTTTCCTTTGCCATTTGCACCAATTAGTGCGATTTTATCACCCCTTTCAATTTCAGCAGAACTTTTCTCAACGATGATATTATCACCGTATTTCTTTGTGACGTTTTTGAGTTCTACCAGGATTTTACCAGGTGTTTTATCAATTCGGAAGTTGATCTTGATATTCGGCCGTTCAATTTCTACTTCCTCAATCCTGTCCAACTTATCCAGTCGCTTCATGGCACTCTGGGCCTGTGCGGCTTTCGTAGCCTTCGCACGAAACCGTTCAATGAATCGCTCCTGTTGACGGATGTATTCCTGCTGGTTTTCAAAAGCCCGTTGCTGTAATTCGACCCGAAGGGCTTTTTCGGTTTCGTAAAATTCGTAATTGCCGGAATAAATATGCAATTGCCGTTGATACACTTCCACGATTTTGGTGACCATACGGTTGAGGAAAAACTTATCGTGACTCACAATTACAACAGACCCCCTATAATGCAGCAAATATTTTTCCAGCCATTCAATGGAAGGGAGATCGAGGTGGTTCGTCGGTTCGTCGAGTAATAATAAATCCGGTTGTTGCAGGATCATTTTGGCTAATAATACCCGCATCCTCCAACCTCCGCTGAACTCCTGGTAGGGCCGGGCCAGGTCTTCCTGTGAAAAGCCCAATCCATGCAAAACTTCTTCGGTGCGATGATGAATATCATATCCTCCAAGGGTTTCCAGTTCGTGAAGTTTGTCCGAATACTGGTGGAGTGTTTTTTCATCCCCGGTACGTTCCAGTTCTTTTCCCAGTTCTTCGATTTCCTTCTCCAACTGTTGCACCCGTTCAAAAGCAGTCAGGGCTACTTCCAGGATGGACTGTGTGGTTTCAAAACTGAGCAAATCCTGGTGCAGGTAACCAATGGTGGTACCCCGGCTTTTTTCAACGGTTCCCGCTGAAGGTTGGTATTGTCCAACGATTAATTTGAGCAGGGTCGACTTGCCTGTACCATTAAAACCGATCAGGCCAATTCGCTCATTGGGCTGGATATGCCAGGTAGCTTCGGATACAATGACCCGCGCACCAAATTCAAACGTAACATTCTGTAATCCTACTAACATGGGCCGCAAA
>JALOMU010000474.1 GCA_025455285.1 Flavihumibacter sp. | reverse complement strand
CTACCTGCTTTTATTAGCTGGTATAATAAGTCTTGTCGGGCTGATTGGCATTCCACTTCAAAACATGCAAATCAGGAATATCGGAATTATTGGATATGCCATCCTGGGACCGGTTGCATTCCTGCAGATGGGTAACTTGTTACGCAAAACCTGAAATATCCTATGAATGCTCTGAAATCATATATCCGATCTATCACACCCCTCTCTGATAACAGTTGGAACCTGCTCCAGTCCTGTATCACAGAAGGGAGCTTCAAAAAAGGAGAACTGTTATTAAAAGAAGGGCAGGTATGCCAGTCTATTTTTTTTTATAGTGGAAGGATCCTGTAAATCCTACCATAACCTGGACGGGAAAGACATCAACACGGCTTTCCATTTCGAAAATGATTTTGTTACCAATATCCAGAGTCTTACCAGTCAGCAGCCTGCTTCCAGTTCCATCAAAGCCCTGGAGAAAACAACGGTTGCTATTTTAAATAAAAACAAACTCCTGGCGGCCTATTCAGCATCGCATGAAATTGAAAGCTTTGGCAGAAAAGTGCTGGAATTGCTGCTTACCCGCCAAACCCTTCATACCGAAAGTTTCAAATTGCTGGCACCCAAACAACGATTTGATCACCTGGTTGCAACGCAGCCGGATTTACTACAACGAGTCTCCCTCACGCAGGTAGCTTCCTATTTAGGCATCAGCCGGGAATCACTAAGCCGCTTTCGTTCAGCCCGCTGATTTTGTGATTTTTGACGCAGGTTTCGCTTTGCTGCCTGCTCCAATTTTGTGGCATAAAAAAAATAAATGGAGCAACAAGTAATCATTAAAGCATTCCTGCACGAAATCTGGAACCAGCAGGCATTTGACAAAATCGATGCGTTTTTACACCCCGATTTTGAGGATCATTCGCTACCGCCTTCCTTTCCGCGTGGAAAAGAAGGCACCATTCAATGGATAATGCAAACAGGAAACTCCTTCAGGCACCTGAGTTTTATCGAAAGTCAGGTAAGTGAAGGAAACCAATGCATGATAAGAATCAAGATGCGCTTAGTGCATATAGGTACCTGGCGAAACATCGAGCCAACCCAGACCGAGATTGAATGTTTTGGTTTCCGGCATTTTATCCTGAAAGATGGAAAAATCAGAGCGCATTATGCATTGATAGATGGCCAATCGATAGAAAGTCAAATCCGGCAAAAGAGTTCATAAAAAAACCACCCACGAGGGGCGGTTCAATTTCTTTCCGGACGATACAACAACCTACGGTTTCATAGAATCAGGTCTTTCAATCTTGTTTTTTCGTTTAGCTCTTCTTTTCAGGGAGCCCGGACAATCAATCTATCAATGATGGACGCATTGATAAATCTTCTTCATTGGGTTGGATTTTACTCGTTTTCACGGATGTCGGATTCGTTTTCTGCTGCTTTCAAAGGATTGGATTGGTTTTTCTGCTGTTTCAACTTTCGGTTTTCATCGGTTTGGATCTGGTCTTTGGTCTTTCGGATCTAGATGCTTTAGCTTTCAGAGGTATTGGATTGGTTTAGGATCTAGGGACTACTATTCTCTGTTGCTGATACAAAGATGTAGTGTTTTTTAGCCCTTTAAAAACTCTTTCGCCCTTCAAGCAAAAACCGTCGATAAATGGACATTTACGACGGTTTTTTGGAAATTTTATCAGTGCTCAAATGGCCTAGATCACCACGTTGATCATCCTGTTTTTCACGTATACTATCTTTTTCGGTGCCTTTCCTTCTAACCATTTCTTCACCAGTTCATTCCCCAGAACAATCTCCTCCACTTCCGCCTGGGAAGCCTCCAAACCAATCGTGATTTCTGTACGTGTTTTACCATTGATTGCTACAGGGTATGCCTTGGCCGACTCCCGCACATATTCTTCTTTGAACTCAGGGAAAGCTGCATCCAACACAGATCCTGCCTGTCCGGCCAGTTGCCAAAGCTCTTCTGTGATATGTGGCGCATAAGGAGCCAGCAATACCAGCAATGGCAACAAAATCGCTTTCTTCCGGCATTTCAGTTCATTCAATTCATTCACACAGATCATAAAGCCACTCACGCCTGTATTAAAGGAAAAGCGCTCGGTATCTTCTTCAATCTTGCTGCGGCTGTCGGAGTTTCATCAGTCAGGTTCAGCCCCTTGTTTTCATCCACATACAAACGCCAGAACTTCTTGAGGAAACGATGTACCCCTTCTATGCCTTTGGTATCCCAGGGTTTGCTAATCTCCACCGGACCGAGGAACATTTCATACATACGGAAAGTATCTGCACCGAATCTCTCTACGATATGGTCCGGGTTCACGGTATTGAACTTGGACTTGGACATTTTCTCCACTTCACCTCTACACAAAAAAGTTCCATCGCTTTCAGTTATAAATAAAGCATTCTTTAGATCATGTTTCCAATTTTTAAATGCTTCAACATCAAGCTCAAACCCATCTACTAAATTAACATCGACATGCTGTTCGGGAAATACAAACGAAGTATCATCAGCTTCTGATTTTAACGGAGCAATTTCTGGATCAACATTTTTACACAAATCCCACAATTCTTTGGTACTCAACTCATTTTTAATGAATTTTTCTCTTAAACCAGATGATATAAAAATTTGTTTTTTGGAAAGTTCTTTATCAGAAATATAGTATTGTGGGATAATCCTGTAAACAAACCGACTGCTTCCCTGGATCATGCCCTGGTTCACCAGTTTCTTATAAGGCTCATCAAAGCCGATATGTCCGAGATCAAACAATACTTTGGTCCACATCCGGCTGTATAATAAATGTCCTACTGCATGCTCGGTTCCGCCGATATACAAATCCACCTGTCCCCAGTAATCACTGGCCGAGCGGGAACAAAATTCCTTCTCATTCTTAGGATCCATATACCGCAGGAAATACCAGG
>JALOMU010000473.1 GCA_025455285.1 Flavihumibacter sp. | reverse complement strand
TGCAATAAGGAACGAATTCCTTTTCCGAGCGCGTCTTTTTTATTTGGGTTGGTCATGATAAGATGTGAAAGGTGATAAGTGAAAAGTGAAAACGGCTATTCTTCTCCCCCGTCTTCCGTTTCTTCTTCCATCACACGGTCTTCCTGGCTGATGCGGGTCATGTTGTTTTTCTGGAGGATTTCTTTGGCGAGATTCAGATAGTTTACGGATCCTTTACTGTAAGCGTCATAGAGAATAACCGGCTTTCCTACGGATGGTGCTTCACTGATCCGGGTGTTCCGGTGCACAATTGTATTAAATACCAGTTCATCAAAATGGCGGCGAACTTCACTTACTACCTGGTTGCATAAGCGCAGACGGCCATCGTACATGGTCATCAGAATTCCTTCAATTTCCAGTTCCGGATTGAGCCGGTTCTGCACGATTTTAATGGTATTCAGCAATTTGCCCAATCCTTCCAGTGCAAAAAACTCAGTTTGGACAGGCACGATTACCGAATCAGCAGCGGTTAATGCATTCACTGTGATAAGTCCCAGCGAAGGGGAACAGTCAATCACGATAAAATCATAGTCATCCAATACCGGTGCCAGGATGCCTTTTAACACATTCTCCCGGTTGGGATAATTGATCATTTCGATCTCTGCACCTACCAGGTCGATATGGGATGGGACTACATCCAGATGAGGAATGTCCGATTTCAGGATCACATCCCGGATCGGTGTACCATTTACCATACAGTCGTACAGGCTCTGGGTGATATTATGCAGATCGAACCCGGTTGTTCCGGTAGTACTGTTCGCCTGGGGATCAGCATCCACCAGCAGGGTACGAAATTCCAGTACGGCAAAACTCGCTGCCAGGTTAATGGCTGTGGTGGTTTTGCCTACACCACCTTTTTGATTCGCTACGCCTATGATTCTTGCCATAATTCAGTTCCTCGTTCTTCGTTTTCGGGTAAGGGATTAAATCGTAATACTTTCACCAATGGCAACCAGGTGCAACTTTTTGCCGCCGCGGGAAAATATATCCTGTGCGGCCTGATGATCGATTTTGATAAATCCGAAAGTATCGTAATGCACTCCAATTACCTGCTGGCACTGGATCATTTCAGCGCAGGCCAGGGCATCGGAGGCGTTCATGGTAAAATTGTCGCCAATTGGTAAGACCGCAAAATTAAGTTTTGCCCACCGCGGAATCAATTGCATATCAAGGGTTAAGGCTGTATCACCGGCATAATAAAAATTACCGGCATCAGAGTAAACGATGAACCCCATTGGATTACCACCATAAGAGCCATCCGGCAGTCCGCTGGAGTGCTGGGCAACGGTACATTTCACTCTGAAATCTCCAAAATCCCAGGAACCTCCTGTGTTCATGGGATGAGTATTGGCTACCCCATTTTTATTCAGCCATTCGTGAATTTCATAGTTGGTGATTACTTTGGCGCCGGTACGGTTGGCAATCGCTATACAATCTGCAATATGGTCAGAATGACCGTGCGAAACCAGTATAAAATCAGCCTTGATAGTATCTATATTGATTTCCTTAGCCAACTCATTATAAGTGATAAATGGATCAAATAGTAAATGTTTGCCGTTGATCACTACCGAAAAACAGGAATGTCCATAATATGTATATTGCATAATCTGCACCTTTTTTTGACCAGGGACAGCAAAAATAACGTTTCGGCTTAAAATAACCGGAACAAACCACCGCGGTGCTTGTTATCAATGGCAGATTTTTGCATCATACCATGAATTCGAACTACACCATTGTATCAGGAACCAACCGTACCGGAAGTAATACGCTGAAAATTGCCCAGCAATACAAAGACCTCCTTGCTCAGAAAGGAATTGAGGCCAATCTGCTGAGCCTGGAAAATTTGGATGTCAGTACCCGTAATGAACAGATCCGCGACCTGGAAACAAGCCTCCTGAACCCGACCACCAAATTCATATTCATCTCTCCGGAATACAATGGAAGTATTCCCGGTGTGTTGAAATCGCTGTTCGACTGTAGTGATATCCAATCCTGCTGGTGGGGGAAAAAAGCCTTGCTGGTTGGAGTATCAACCGGAAGGGCCGGCAACCTTCGGGGAATGGAACACCTGACAGGAATCCTGCACTACCTGAAAATGATGGTGCACCACAATAAGTTACCGATTTCAGTAGTGAATGTGTTGCTGAACCTGGATGGCAGTATCAAGGACGAGCCTACCCTGAAAGCCATCCACCAGCAACTCGACGAATTCATCGCTTTTTAAACTGATTATATGAGAAGTTCCGGAATGATATGGGTGATCCTGGTATTCCTGCTGCTCCTTGATTTTTACATATTCCAGGTGTTACGTCATGTTACGCAGGGCTGGTCTTTACGTTCCCGGCAGGCCATGCTGATAGGATACTGGGTGGTATCTATCGGAGTGGCTGTAGTTTTTGTTTTTATGCCACAGCTCGGGGCGGATAACTGGCCAAAGGCTGTGCGTTCTTATGTGTTTGCCACTATTGTCGGACTCTTTTTCTCAAAGTTAATCGCGAGTGTGTTTTTCCTGGTAGATGATGTTCGCAGAGGTGTACAATTCACTGCGGGTAAAGTTATTCCCAAAGCAAGAGCTGCATCCGAAGAAAAAGAGGAGGGGATTAGTCGCTCTGCTTTTCTCAGCTGGCTGGGATTGGCTGCAGGATCCACGCTTTTTGGAACATTTATGTATGGCTTCACGAATAAATACAATTATTCGGTTAAGCGTCACCGTTTGTCATATGGTAACCTGCCCTCCGCATTCAAAGGCTTACGGATTTTGCAGATCAGCGATATCCATAGCGGTAGTTTTACAGATCCCATTGCAGTGCAGAAGGGAGTGGATCGCATTCAGCAACTGAATCCTGATATTATTTTATTTACCGGTGACCTGGTGAATGATCGTGCGGTAGAAATGGAGCCCTACAAAGAAATATTTTCACAACTGAAGGCCCCGCTTGGGGTATATTCCGTTTTGGGGAATCATGATTATGGTGATTATT
>JALOMU010000472.1 GCA_025455285.1 Flavihumibacter sp. | reverse complement strand
AGGTAATTCAGCATAACTCGAGCGTAGATAGAGCAAGTTGCCCGTTTCAGTGTACACTGGATTTTCTTCATTGATAACCGGTTGAAATTTTCCGGTGTCCTGGTTCAGCTCCAATGCCTTCTTCCGAAACTCTTTGAATCTTATACCACTATATTGATTTACCGCTTTTTGAAAAGGATAAAATAGTCCTTTCATAGCTGCAGCATCATTGCTTACTTTATCCCAGAACGTAGGTCCGTATTGCTGCTGTCCATATTGCAGTAGTAAGTATCCCAACTGGTAATGATTGGGGATAAAATCGCGCAGGGATCCATTGCGAAGTTTCTGATAGGAATACTGTTTACCTGCTTCCTGCAGGGCATTCCAGGCATTGAAGAAGGAAGGCATGCGGCCCCTGCCCTGTTCACTTAACAGGGTTTCCTGAAATACGGCATCGCCTTCAAAAAACCAGTCGGGTATTGTGAGTGCATTCGCGAGTGCTTGTCCCTGTTGCCCTAAAAAGAACCTGAAAACCTTTGCTCCACCCCGGTTAAAACGCAGGTATTGTTGAAAATGTCGTTGCTCGTGCAGGGCCAGTTGTTCTGGCCAGTTCAGGCTACCCAGCTCAAAACCATTGATAGGGGCAGTCATATACCATTCACTGCGCAAAGGGGCAAGTGCCACGTATCCGTTTGATTGGGTGGTATGGTGTTGCAGGAGAACCGGGACACGCCTGCTTAATGGGAAAGCAGCAAGGCTGTCAATCTTATCCATGAGGGAGGCTACGCGCAAGGCAGTGGAATCCCATCCGGTCGGGAAGATTACCTGGGTGCGGGGCGACTTAATCTGTTGCCAGCGTTGACTAAGAGGATGCCCGCCGAATTGCTGGGCATCCGCAGAAAAGAAAAGAAATCCGACTAAAATAAACAGTACCCCTCGCATGTTGTAAATTCTATCTCAATATTAATTCACTAATTTCAGCATAGCAAACCTCTTCTATGGAATTGTTGGCCCTGGCATTGGCTCCCGGTATCGCGATCATGTGGTTTATCTATTCAGCTGATAAACTGGAAAAAGAACCACTGAAAGCTTTGATTATATCATTTCTGTTAGGTATGCTGGCTATTTTACCCACCTTACTGGCAGAAACTGCCGGCGTTCACCTCCTGGATCAGCTCCTGCCTAAAGAAGGATGGCTTTATTATAGTTTGCTCGCATTTGTGGTAGTGGCATTTACAGAAGAACTGATGAAATGGCTGATGGTTCGTGTGTATGCCTACAAGCGCGCTTTTTTCAATGAACCCTTTGATGGCATCGTGTATGGCGTGATGGTTTCTATGGGATTTGCCACACTTGAAAATATCGGTTATGTATTTCAGTTTGGCTGGCAAACCGGTTTGATGCGTATGGTACTGGCGGTTCCGGCCCATGCCACATTTGGTGTATTGATGGGGTATTATTTTGGGCTGGCGCGGTTCGTGGGAAAGGAAAGGGAATGGGGCCTCAAAATCAGGGGACTGCTCTTAGCTGTTCTCTTTCATGGTTTGTATGATCTGTTTCTGTTGGTTCAGCAGGACAATACGGTCACCGCAAAGGTTTCCTCCGGCCTGCTTTTTGGAACTGCGGTACTTTCCTTTTTAGTGGCAGTAAAACTTTCCTGGCAAGCCATTAAATTGCATCAGCAAATAGCTTTGAAGAAATGAGTGAAGCCTTAGTTATCAGAAGTGCAGACCAGGATGATATCCCAACCATCGGTTACCTGGCACATACCATTTGGCCGGAAGTATACAGTTCCATCATTCCCCAAGAGCAGATTCAATACATGCTCAAGATGATGTATAGTCCGGATGCATTGGAGCACCAGATGGAATCTCAGGAACACCAGTTTATCATTGCTGAAATCGAAGGTCAGGAAGTGGGCTTTGCAGCTTATAGTAAACTAAAGGATGCAACCTGGAAATTACACAAGCTCTATGTACTGCCCTCCATGCATGGGAAAGGAATTGGCAGAGCCTTGCTGGATATGGTAGAAGAAGAAGTGCGCACCCATCAGGGCGCGCACCTGGTTCTGAACGTGAATAAACAAAACAAAGCTGTTCGGTTTTATACTTCCATGGGCTTCGAAATTGAAGATGAAGTTGTCCTTGATATTGTGTTTAGTTTCCTCTACGTTCTGGTCTGGAGTTTCCTCCAGGATTCCTTTGTCCGCCACCACCATTCGGCCGTCCCTGATTTCCACCAGATGGGCGCGAAGGTGCTTCTCTTCTAACTTCCGGCCTGCGTTGTTGAGGTTCATTCCGGCTGATCTGCGGGCGACCTGAACGTTCCATTCTCTCCGGACCACTTGGCCGGGTAATTGGAGCTCGTTGTCCCGGTTGATTCTGAGGCCGGTTTCCTGTATTACCCTGGTTGCTTGGACGATAGGTTCTGTCGGGCCGGTTTGGATTCACCCTCCCAGGTTCATTGTTGCGGTTGGGTGTATTGTTCCGGTTATTGTATTCGCGGTCTCTGTTGCTACCATAATAATTCCGGTTGGGTCTTACACCTGGATTGGTGTTTCCATTGTAGCGATCATTGTTGTTCCTGTTATTGTAATTACCGGAATAATTATTGCCGTAATATCTACGGTTATCCCTGGTAGTTATAGCAGGCCTCGAATGATAAACATTGTTGTACCGGTAGTTACGGTAATTATTTCCATAATAATTATTTACAATCAGGGTG
>JALOMU010000037.1 GCA_025455285.1 Flavihumibacter sp. | reverse complement strand
AATTCCCAGTTCCATCACATCTCCCGGCTTCAGATATACCTGCGGATTCATGCCCAGCCCCACTCCTGCAGGTGTTCCCGTTGAAATGATATCTCCCGGAAGCAGGGTCATAAACTGGGATGTATAGGCAATCAAGTGCGGTATTTTAAAGATCAGGTTGCTGGTATTGCCATCCTGCATTTTTTGTCCATTCACGGTGAGCCATAACCGAAGATTGTGTACATCATTGATTTCATCTTTGGTAACCAGCCAGGGACCGATGGGAGCAAACGTATCACAGCCTTTGCCTTTATCCCAGGTTCCACCCCGTTCCAATTGATAGGCACGTTCGCTGATATCATTGTGCAACACATACCCTGCTACATAATCGAGGGCTTCTGTTTCTTCCACATAACTGGCTTTTTTGCCAATTACGATAGCCAGTTCCACTTCCCAGTCAGTTTTTTCGGATCCACGCGGGATAGTTACCTGGTCATTAGGTCCAACCAATGCCGTGGTTGATTTCATGAAGATCACCGGTTCGGCAGGTGGTGTAGCGTTTGTTTCGGTTGCATGGTCAATATAATTGAGGCCGATGCAAACAATTTTCGAAGGTCTGGTAATGGGAGCGCCTAACCGGGTACCGGCAGGTATTTCAGGCAATTCCGCACCCAGTTCCCTGATCACATCAGCCAGCCGGTTAAGACCATCTTCCGCAAAAAAAGCTTCATTATAATCATCAAAATGCGCGGAAACATCCAGTTGTTTTCCATCTATAAGAACCCCCGGTTTTTCATGGCCCGGGTTACCAAATCGAATCAGTTTCATTTCTAGGTATTTAGCGTAATAAATCCTCCATCAATCGGATAATCTGATCCTGTGATGAAAGAGGCTTCATCAGAACAGAGATAAATCATCAGGTTGGCGATTTCCTCTGGTTTTCCCATTCTTCCAATAGGCTGACTGGCCGATAATTTGTCAAACATTTCTTTTTCGTTTCCGGGGTAATTTTTCGCGATGAATCCATCTACAAAAGGTGTATGAACCCTAGCAGGCGAAATGCAGTTCACCCGGATTTTATCTTTCAGATAATCTTTTGCTGCAGATAATGTCATCGCCAATACGGCTCCCTTGGTCATGCTGTAGGCAAACCTGTCTGTGAGTCCAACTACCGCCGCGATGGAACTCAAATTCAGGATAGCTCCTCCTCCTTTTGCCTGCATTTGAGGGATGGCGGCCAACATACAATTGTATACACCTTTCACATTTACCCGGAACAGGCGATCAAAATCTGCTTCTGAAGTGGTAGTAACACTGCCTACATGAGCGATACCTGCATTATTAATGAGTACATCAATTGAACCGATTTGCTGAAAGATTTCCAGCATTTGGGCCTGGTCGGATACGTCACCTGTATGAATAAACGCTTTTGCAGCATACTCTTGCAGTTCCTCCTGCAGCGATGCCCAGCCGTTTTCATTGAGTTCAATCACATGAACCGTTGCACCCTGCCTGGCAAAGGCAATAGTAGCCGCCTTCCCGATACCACTGGCACCCCCGGTTATAACAACTGACTTATCAGAATAATTGAATATCATTTTTTATAATTAATGTCCGGGTTGCAGGGCAACCACTTCGTTTTTACTTGACTGTGAGTAACCGAAAATTCCAACAACTATGAAACAGATCAATGGAATCAGGTAGGAAATCTGAATGTTTCCCCCGGTAAGATCAGAAAGTTGTCCCATCAATACCGGGAAGAATGCTCCTCCCACAATTGCCATTACCAGCAAAGACGAAGCCATTCTTGATGCAGCACCCAATCCTGCGATTCCCAATGCAAAAATGGTAGGGAACATGATCGACATAAAGAATGGTACCGCCATTACGGCATATACTGCTAAAGGACCTGAAACAAAGGATGCCAGCAATAATAGTACTACGCAAATGGCAGAATAGATTACAAGCAAGCGAGCCGGACTGATATACTTCATAAAAAAGGTACCGGTAAACCGACCTACCATGAATCCAACCATTGCCAGTGACAGGTATTCGGAGGCGGGAATTTCAGGAAGATCCATTGTGTATTTGGAAAAACGAATGAAAAAACTACCCACTCCAACCTGCGCACCTACATAAAAAAACTGCGCCAAAACAGCCCAGCGAACCTGGGGAATAGCGAATACTGAAAAGGAGAATTTATCATCTTTCTGATTGGCTTCACCAGGAGTTTCTTCTCCTTCCGGCAATTTCACCACCAGGAAAAGTGCAACCAGTATAAATACAACAATTCCTATAACGAGGTAGGGTAACCGAACAGCATTGGCTTCCTCCTGCAGGTAGGCCTGGAGGGTACCGCTTTGTTCCATGGCTTTTAAGGTATCGGGACTGTGTTCAATACCGGTAAGAATGAATTTACCACCAATCAGCGGGGCAAGAAAAGCGCCCACACCATTAAAGGATTGTGCAAAATTTAACCGTTGAGTAGCAGTAGCAGGGTCACCAAGTTTGGTGATATAGGGGTTGGCAATTGTTTCCAGGAAGGTTGCTCCCGCAGCAATTACAAACAGGGCAATAAGGAAAAAGGTATAGGACCGGGTATCAGCAGAAGGAAGAAACAGGAGGGCGCCAGCACCATACAGTACCAATCCAAAAAGGATACCTTTTTTATATCCATATTTATTCATGAACCATCCGGCAGGTAGTGCGATGGCGAAATATCCCATATAAACCGCAAAATCAATCAGTGCAGATTGCGTATCATTTAACTGGCAGGCTTTTTTCAGATGGGGAATCAGGATCGGATTGATATTGTGTAAAAAGGCCCAAAGGAAAAACAACGAAGTAACCAGGATAAACGGTAAGAGATACTTGTTTTTGGATGACATGCAAAGTTGATTTATGGATAATCCATTTAATTCTGGAAAATTACTGGCTTAGCAGGCTAATGGGGCCGTCAAATTGCGCAAATTATTCGAATATATTAACAAGTTATTAGCACACAGTCAATTATATATGGCCGTAGGTTACTTGACGGGTTGAACAAGCATTGATTTTCAGGAATTTCGAAGAAAATGGCCTGTATCTGAAAAAAAATTTTGGCAATTGAACTCAACCCCTAATTTTGCGCCCGGAGAGATGGCAGAGCGGTCGAATGCGGCGGTCTTGAAAACCGTTGACTGTAACAGGTCCGGGGGTTCGAATCCCTCTCTCTCCGCAGAAGAAAAAACCCGCAACTAGGTTGCGGGTTTTCTTTTATAAGCTCAGGCCATAAAATACTAGTCAATAAACTCACCTTTCTCATTCGTTTTGATTCTTAATCGCTTACTGCCATTTTCAAGAACAATTTTATATTCTTTTTTTGCACCTTCCTCATTTCCATACTTTACGACGTAGACATCTTTAGTTATTGCCCATTTAGGATATCTTTCACCGATCGCATTTTGTACTGCAACGGGTAATGCAACATCATTAAATCGTTCTGCAGTACGAATAATTTTTCCATCCTGATCATAAACAGCAAGTATAAATCCATTCGGAAGATGGAATCTGATAGCATAGGTATCGTATTCATCGTCGTAATATTCAGAACTCTTTACATCATACGCCGCCACTTGCCTTTCCAATAGCTTAATGGGCTCAGCTGCCCCTTTATAATCAATTGATTTAAGATACTTATAGTTTCTGGCTAATACGGTCACTTCAGGAAGCGTTGTAACCTGTGCCCTGGATTGTATACTGATTCCGGCAATGAAAAAACCGAAAATCAATAGTGATTTTACCTGTTTCATGCGATTTAATTTAGTATGGAAAGGTACTACTGCTATTTCCGCAAATGACTGATCTAAGTCATTCATCAAATTGATTTTTTCTTTGATTTATTCAGCCAGTCAATTACTTCTTCATCACTCACCTGGCTAAAATCTTCATAAAACCCTCCTACTCCATAAAACATATCCGGAATCAGCAATACAACCAAATCATCTACCTGCTTAGTTAATTTTCTTACCGCCTCTTCGGGTGCAACCGGAACTCCGATTATTATTTTCTTTGGACGGCTTTTTTTAATCAGTTGCACAGTGGCTAGCAAGGTATTACCGGTTGCTATACCATCATCCACAATGATCACTGTTTTGCCTTCAAGGTTTATGGCCTCCTTTTTTGCATCAAAGCGATCCTGCATTTCTGCCAAGCGTTCACGCACCTTTATCAACTCATTTTCGATATATCCTGCTGGTACTTCCTCATGAGGAACAATAAAATAATCAGTCAGGCTTGCTGCCCCGATCGCATATTCCTTATTATTCGGATGCCCTATCTTTTTGGTCAATACCAATTCCAGGGGAAATCCCAGCTCACGCGCTACGGCATATCCAACAGGAACCCCTCCCCGGGGAATTGCCAGCACGATGCCGTTATCGTTTTTATACTTGCTTAATTGTTGAGCCAGCGACAAACCGGCTTCAATCCGATCCTGGAACATTTGAATAGTATTAATTAGTCAAAAGGTGTTTTTCAAACCAGCTGATAGCCAGTTCAGCTACTTTTTCCATCGCACCTTTTTCTTCAAACAGATGAGAGGCGCCCGGCACGATTTCAATTCGTTTTTCGCAAACCATCCTTGCTGCAGCCTGTTCATTAAATTGCAGCACTTCTTCATCCAGGCAACCTACAATCAGTAAAACAGGAGTTTTCAATTGGGAAAGCGCTTTAGCACCTGCCAAATCCGGTCGGCCACCTCTTGATACAACCGCCCTGATCTGGGGAAGGCTGCTCGCTGCATTAAGAGCAGATGCAGCACCCGTACTAGCACCAAAATACCCGAGACTGAGTTCCTGCATAAAGGGAAGCCCTTCCAGCCATTTGGTAGCCCCGATCAATCGATTGGTTAATAAGCCAATATCAAACCTGTTCTGGTAAAGTAAATCCTCTTCCCAGGTTAACAAATCAAATAATAAGGTACCGATTTTGTGTTGGTGCAGGTAACCGGCCATTAACCGGTTGCGCGGACTCATTCGGCTGCTGCCACTCCCATGCGAAAATATCACAACCCCTCCTGCCTGCTCCGGAATCATTAATTCACCTTCTACGACCACATCCTGTATGGGAATACTTAGAATTTTGTTGAACTTCCAATTCATCTTTAAATGTATCCAAACGAATTCCGAAAAACCTTGACGCTTCTCAACAAAAGCCTTGACTGTGCTCATTGGGAGTGGTTCAACTATCTTAATAAAGCAGATGTGCTTTCATTATCTGCTTCCAGTCCTTCTCTATATTTAAATGAGGCAATTGATTTGAATTGATTTTCTCCAACGCCCCAGGTATTCCCAATAATTTATCCAGGTGCCTGGTGCCGTCAGGATTGGCTGCCGTATAATACCTGCGCTCCGTTACCCGATCAGGATATAAACGTATCAGTAGCCTAATCAACTCAATACCCATGTGTACCGGACGAAAATGAATTTCATCCGTAACTTGGAATTGAAGTCCCTGGCATATTTCTCCCTGGTAAATACTGTTATCCGGGATGTAACGGATAGTTTCACATTCAACACCTGAAATTTTCAATGCAGTAAACGCATTGGCTAATAATTCGCCATTGATCCATGGCGCACCACAACAGGTAAAGGGGCGATCGGTACCTCTGCCTTCATTTATAAATATACCTTCCAACAAACCAGTACCGGGATACAAAAGCGCTGTTTCAAGATCGCGGATGGCAGGAGATGTGGGAATAAATGTCCAGCTGGCTTGTCCAATAGCAGCCAACCGGTTCCAATTCTTTACAGGTATCACCTTTACATCCAGTTCAGGCACACGGGTTGCTGCAAAATACAGGGCCAGTTCACCAAGCGTGCAGCAATGCCGGATAGGAATGGACCAGCGACCAATAAAAGAAGAACAATGATTTTCATCTAACATCGGACCTTCTGCCCTGCCAAGATCTCCACCCAGCGGATTAGGCCTGTCCAAAACATACAATGGCTTCTGCAAACTGGCACAACGCTCCATCACATAGGTCAGGGTCCACAAATACGTATAAAAGCGACATCCCACATCCGGAATATCAAAGAGCACGGCATCAAGATCAGTCAGGTCTTCCAGGTCAGGAGCCATTTTATCTCCATATAAGCTACTAACTGGCAAACCCGTTACTGCATCTATGCCATCCTGTTGCCGGGCGCCATCTGCACCTGTTGCTCCAAGTCCATGTTCCGGAGCAAACAAACGGATAAGATTGAATCCTGCATCCAGCAACGCCTGTCTGCTTCGTTTACCTGTAGACGTTAGCGCTACTTCATTGGTGACAAGTCCCCACCTTTTAGCCTGTAGATGTTCAAAACCGGTTATAAACCAGTCGATTCCCATTTGTACCATAATTTAGCTTGCACACCAAATTAAGGATTTAGACTTTTCCTCTATTTTCTTATTTTACATATACTACCTTAAATTTTGATCTATGAAAAAAAGCCATCATTCAGACAAGACATTATCTACAAAAGAAAAACAGCAATTGCTTGCTACACTGAAAGCAAGGTTTGAAAACAATCCAGGCCGCCATGAAGGATTGGATTGGAATAAACTGGAGAAAAAACTGGAGACCCAGCCAGAAAAATTATGGTCGCTTCAGCAAATGGAAGCATCTGAAGGTGAACCGGATGTTATCGGCTATGATAAACAAACCGATAGCTATTGGTTTGTTGACTGCTCGCCTGAAAGTCCCGCCGGCAGAAGAAGTTGCTGTTATGATTCCGAAGCACTGGAATCAAGGAAAGCAAACAAACCTGCAGACAGCGCCACCAATATGGCAGCAGAAATGGGTATTGAATTATTAACGGAAGAGGAATACCATTTACTGCAGCAAACCGGTAGCTATGATCTCAAAACTTCCAGTTGGTTACTAACGCCTGCACCTATACGAAAATTAGGAGGCGCCATTTTTGGGGACAAACGATTTGGACGTGTTTTCATATACCATAATGGCGCGGAATCTTACTATGCAGCAAGAGGATTTAGAGGTTCATTGAAAGTTTAAACTACGGCTTATCACGGTA
Organism: Flavihumibacter sp.; assembly: GCA_025455285.1. GTDB lineage: Bacteria > Bacteroidota > Bacteroidia > Chitinophagales > Chitinophagaceae > Flavihumibacter. The sequence continues at coordinate 4,920 of JALOMU010000037.1, read as the reverse complement.
TTCTAATATATCAGCTGGCTGACAATCCAACGCCTTACAGATGGCATCCAGCGTGCTGAATCGGATGGCTTTTGCTTTACCCGTCTTAAGTATGGAAAGATTAGATAAAGTCAGCCCCACTTTTTCAGATAATTCATTCAGCGACATTTTTCGCTTGGCCATCATAACATCCAGGTTAACAATAATTGCCATGGCTTAAACAGTTAGATCATTTTCAGTTTGTATTTCTATACCTCTCTTGAATATCAATGCAATTACAAAAAGTACCACTCCCATAAAAAGCCATACATCTGCACCTGCAAGTCCCATGTATTGGATTTCCGGCATATTTATCCCCTGCTGTTCCAGCCAATCCGTATAACGTGTACCCCAATTGGCAAAAAGTCCAATACCAAAAGACACATAAGACATATTAAAAATTGATTGACCGATGCCTGGTTTAAATGGTTGTGAGAGATCCAGTTTTTGATTATGCAATACTTTTATGATGATGTAAAAAAGTACTGCTTTCAGAATGGCAGCAATCGTCATCAAGGTAGTGATAGTTAAGAACTGCCCTTTGTCGGATCGAAACAAAGCAGATAAATCAACATTTGACCAATACATTCTGGCTTCGTTTTGATTGAAGAAGAAAGTATAAATGGTATTGAATAAAAATCCACCTGCTTCTATACAAACTCCCACAAAAATGATCCATGAAATGACCTGGATAATTACGAGTAACTGCTTGGTACTAAATTTCATATTGGCTGGTCTTTATCGGTTTACAACACAAATATAAATATATTTATTGTTTTTCAATAAATATTTACCTCTTTTTGAAAAAATATTTTTGTTGTATGACCTGCCTTATTACCGACTGCTTATCTTATACTCACCAAGCTCCGCACCCGTATCCCCCAACATTTTCACCGCCAGCTGGTTTGCATCAGCACTAACTTTAATCAGAGTTCTTTTCCCTTCTTTTGGTCCGCCTCCAATGATAATTGGATAGGAATGCTCTCCTTTCACCGGTGGATGGATACCGTGTTTATGCGTATGTCCGGCTATAACAAGGTCCACACGGTACCGATCAAACAAGGGTGAAAACAGTTTCCTGCAATGCAAGGTGCCATGCCAATCACCCGAATAAAAAGGTGGTATATGCATCATGACCACCCGAAAGCGTGCCTTCCTGGCTTCTTTCAACTGTAATTGTTTTTCCAGCCATATTGCCTGCTGCATTCGGTATTGATCAAAATCCACAATACCTGCATATACAGGCTCCGTATCAGGTTTGTCTTCTCCGGTATCCAGTGCCACCGCAAATACAGGTCCTGTTTTAATACTGAAATACTGCCCACCCGGATTGGTAAAATAATCCTTCAGTTGCCTTGCAAATTTACCCCGGGTTTCGTGGTTTCCGCGAATAAAAAGAAAGGGCTTTTTTCTGGCAAATGTTTCTGTACACGGATGAATCAGGTGATCAATCAGTTGTTGTTCATCCGTCTGGTAATCGAACATATCACCATTTAGAAAAACAAAATCATAGGGAGCATCTCCATTATGCCTGATCAGTTCACCAAAAGAATGCGGCCGGTCATGAATATCATTCAGCACCAGCCAGTTGGTTTGAATAGCATCAGTTTATAGGGTTGAAAGTCCAGAATCTCCTTTGATGCAATTCTGTAATAATATTGCCTGCCCGGTTCCAGTCCGCTCACTACTACCTCATGAATCCTGGTATGTGCATTTACCAATCCATCAGTTACAGCATGGGCTTTATTGCCAAGCGCTTCTGTTTCGCCATACTCAACCCAGCCGTAAGAATTAGTATTGGTAATCCACCGGATGCTCATACTGGTTGCGCTTACTGCCTGCAAATAAGGTCCGGTTACAATTGATACGGATGCATCGCGCAAGGGAGCGGATAAAACCTTAAAAGGCGACAAACTTATTGCACTTAAAGCACTCAGCTGCGCAAGGGCAGTAATAAAACCGCGACGATTACTGGTTGAAAAATCAGACATGTTTAGTAGCTTGGATGTATAAATATAATACCATGAACTCCACTACGCGCAGAAATGCCCTCAAAACCCTGGTAACAGGCAGTGGATTACTGCTGTTTTCTCCTAATAGCTTATTGGCAGCTACCGGTAAAAAGAAGGATCGATTAGGGGTTGCATTAGTCGGACTTGGTTATTACAGTACTGATTTGCTGGCACCTGCGCTTCAGCAAACCCGGAATTGTTACCTGGCAGGAATTGTTACCGGAACTCCATCGAAGGCTTTAGCCTGGCAGAAGAAATACAATATCCCGGATAAAAATATTTATAACTACAACAATTTCGATCAGATCGCCAATAACCCAGATATCGATGTAGTGTATGTAGTCTTACCTCCCTCAATGCACAAGGAATATACCATCCGTGCTGCGAATGCCGGCAAGCATGTATGGTGTGAAAAACCAATGGCGATGACTGAACAGGAATGCCGGGATATGATTACTGCCTGTAGCGCTAATAAAAGAACACTAACCATTGGATATCGTTTACAACATGAACCGAATACAAAGGCCTGGCGTAAGCTGATCAAAGACAAGGCGCTCGGTAAAGTGAAATCACTCAACTGTGCAGCTGGTTATCGCGATAACCGAACGGATCACTGGAAACAGAAAAAAGAAATGGGAGGAGGTGTGCTTTATGATATGGGTGTTTATTCCATACAGGGTGCCAGACTTGGTACCGGTAAGGAACCAATCAGTATACTATCCGCCACCACTTCCACTACGAGGCCCGAGATTTACAAAAACGGCCTGGATGAAACTACCGTAGCAAAACTGGAATTTTCGGGTGGTGTGATTGCTGATATCAAAACAAGTTTCGGTGAAAACATCAACTTTCTGGATATTCGCTGCGAAAAAGGAGAAATCAATATAAATCCGTATCAGGCTTATAATGGACAAACAGTAACAAGTCCGTTAGGAAGAATTCAGCACTCCTATTCAGTACCCATGCAACAGACCATGCAAATGGATGCCGATGCACTTGCCATCCTGAATAACCAGCCGGTTGCAGTGCCGGGTGAAGAAGGACTGCGGGATATCCGGATCGTGGAAGCAATCTATCGTGCTGCTGCTACGGGAAAATCAATTCGTCTGTAATTCATAAAATTGAGTAATCTAGCAGCATGAGGCTTTCCTACATTACGACCTATGATGCCTTTGATGTTAACAACTGGTCGGGACTAGGCTATTATATTTCAAAAGCATTAACCGATCAGGGTAATACAATGAATTATATCGGCAACCTTGACCGTAATCTGGCAGCCTCTACCCTTCTTAACGCTTTTTATTACAGGAAACTTTTGAAGAAGGGATATCCATTGGACCGGGACCTTGCGGTGGTAAAAGCATATGCAAACCAGATCCGGGAGAGAATTGGTTCAGACACCGATTTATTGTTTTCCCCGGGTAGTATCCCAATGGCACTGCTGGAACATACGAAACCGAGAGCATTTTATACCGATTCCACATTTGCGGGAATCCTGGGATTTTATAAAGATTTCTCCAATCTTTCCGCTAAATCCATTCAGGATGGCAATTACCTGGAACAAAAAGCATTGGACACAGCATCTCTTGCGATTTACAGTTCTGAATGGGCCGCTTCATCGGCAATCAAAGATTATAATACCGATCCCGCAAAAGTAAAAGTGGTACCATTTGGAGCCAATCTCGAAGGAGCACCTGTTTATGCAGAGATTCGGTCAATTATTCGCAAAAGACCTGAAACGGAATGCAACCTGCTTTTTCTTGGCGTGGATTGGGAAAGAAAGGGAGGAAATCTTGCACTGGAAATTGCTGCTGATTTAAATAAACGAGGATTAAAAACTACGCTTCACATCGTTGGAATTGACAAATACCCATCAGAGGCACAACCACCATATGTTAGGTTACATGGTCGGATAAGTAAAAACTCAGAAGCAGGCAATAAAAAAATTCGTGAATTATTGGAGAACAGCCATTTTCTGATATTACCTACGATGGCTGATTGCACCCCAATTGTATTTTCGGAAGCCAATTCCTTTGGATTACCCTGCATCAGTACAACTGTAGGAGGAATTCCAACAATCATAAAAAATGGGCAGAATGGCCAACTTTTTACATTAACAGATGCACCGGGCAGATATGCAGACTATATTGAATCATTATTTGCAAACAATTCGCAATATGAAGAACTATGCCTGGCATCCTACCATGAATTTGAATCAAGATTAAACTGGAATACCGCTGGGAAGACAATTACTCAATTTCTCAGACAGCTCTAATTATTTTCTAATTCCGAAAATGTCAAACTAATTCTTTGTTGTCACTTTGATTTCTGACTATTTACTACTATTCTTGCACCAAACCCTGTTGGAACTCTCCGTTCCTACCATTCCTAAAAGAACCCCTCCAAAATCCTCAGCAAAGCCCCTAAACTATTGCTTATCAGCTTATTGAAATAATTATAAGCAGTCACAAACAATATCTCATAAAATGAATTTGTGACTGAGGTGGCGAAGCTATATCAAAAATTTAAGTGTAATTTCGCCAACTGTAAATCCGATTCCTACCTCCGTTTGGGCTGATAAACCACGTGCTTTAAAAATACCTAATCATTAACCCATGTACGAAAACGAAGAAGGATTCGGGATCAAGGTGAATCTCATAAAATTCCTGCGCAACTGGCCTGTTTTTCTAATCTCTTTATTGATTACGCTTAGTGCCGGATTTATATTTCTAAAACTTTTTCCAAAACAATACCAGACAACAGCTGCTATATTGATTAAGGATCAGAAAAAAGGGACAGAAGATGCCCAGATGGTACAGTCGCTTAATCAACTGGCCGCCAATAAAATCGTAGAAAACGAAATAGAAGTATTACGGTCAAAAGAATTACT
>JALOMU010000471.1 GCA_025455285.1 Flavihumibacter sp. | reverse complement strand
TACCTGCCCAGCCTGATCACTAAAATTCACGCGATACTGGAGAAATACGGCATTCCTGAACAACCAATCACTATTCGTATGACAGGTTGCCCGAATGGTTGCGGTCGTCCCTACCTCGGAGAAATTGGGTTTGTAGGCAGAGCACCTGGTAAATACAACCTGTATTTAGGCGCTGCATCCTGGCTGAACTGGATCCCCTGATTGCACAATATGCAGCAGAACGTACACCCAATGAGCATTTCGGAGATTTCCTGGTGAGAAAGGAAATCATTCAACATAGTTATTCCAAAGCTGATTTTCACCTGGTATAATATGAAACCCGCAAACCCACAACCTGGAAAAGTGTATATCACCGGGGCTGGTCCCGGCGATAGCCAACTGCTCACCCTCCGCGCCAAAGCAGTGATTGAACTGGCAGATACCATTCTGTTTGATAACCTGGTGAACCAGGACATCCTCGATTGGGCAAAACCCGGAGTGGAAAAAATATTTGTAGGCAAGTTGCCTTATTGTTCTGTGATTACGCAGGAAACCATCAACCAATGGATGGTGGATAAGGCGCTGGAAGGGAAACAGGTGGTTCGATTAAAGGGTGGAGATCCCATGATCTTTGGAAGGGGTGCAGAAGAAGCAGCTTTCCTGAAAGAAAATGGAATTGAATTTGAAATCGTGCCGGGTGTAACCAGTGCCCTTGCTGCTGGTGCTTACAGTGGCATTCCAATGACACACCGGGATGGCACCATTGTTTTTTATATGGGGGTTAAAAATATTGGCGAAATTGCGAGCCACCTGGTAAATGCCGGGAAATCGGTTGAAACACTAGTGGCCGTAGTTGAAAATGGAAGCCTGCCACAACAAAAAGTAGTAACCGGAAACCTAACTACTATTAGCCAGGAAGTGGAAGCTGCAAACATCGGAACACCTGCACTGATCATCGTTGGTGAAGTAGTAAAATACCACCAGGAAATCAACTGGTTTAACAGCATACAGGAACAATATCAACAACGAATTGCCTAAATCAAAAGCGAATGAGTTTACAACAGGGATATATCCTGAGTGCTTCGGTACCACAGAAAAAAAGAGTGATTGAATTTTCACTCGATCTTTTCGAATACCTGTTCCCGGTAGTTGAAAACGAAAAGAATTACGAAAATAAACATAAGCGGAAAGCCGACAGCCTGAGAAACAGTCTGTTGGAAATTCTATATGCGTTCAGTGAAGTCTACCAGCTGAATGAAGAAAAAATTGCCAACGATTTCTTTGAAGAGCTGGCAGCCTGCAAATCCTGTCTCCTGGAAGATGCCACTGCTATGCTGCAGTTTGACCCTGCCGCCAAATCCATTGAAGAAGTGGTGATTACCTATCCCGGTTTCCAGGCTATCGCTGCCTACCGGGTTGCCAATATCCTGTATCGTTTGCAGGTTCCCCTGATCCCGAGGATCATTAGTGAACATGCGCATTCTACTACAGGTATTGATATCCACCCAGGCGCCACCATTGGTGTGCCTTTCATGATCGACCATGGCACGGGTGTGGTGATTGGAGAAACTACTGTAATCGGAAAAAATGTAAAAGTTTACCAGGGCGTAACCTTTGGAGCGTTGGCAGTTAAAAAAGAAGAAGCAGAAACCAAACGTCATCCTACTATTGAGGATAACGTAATCGTATATGCGAACAGCACCATCCTGGGTGGAAAAACAATTATTGGTCGCGATAGCATCATTGGTGGTAACTGTTTTATTGTTGAGTCAGTTCCTGCCATGAGCATTGTGTATCACCAGCCCATTATTACTGTTAAGAACAAAAAAGATTTTACAGAACCACTAAACTGGGTTATATAAATAATCCTTCACCTTAAATCAGAAACCATGATTGCACAAAACATCCTGGAAACAATTGGCAACACGCCGCATGTAAAATTGAACCGCCTTTTTGGTTCGGATCATTCAGTATACATTAAACTGGAAAGAGCCAATCCGGGTGCCAGTATCAAAGACCGTATTGCGCTTGCCATGGTGGAAGACGCCGAAAAGAAAGGCCTGCTTCACAAGGATAGTGTAATCATTGAACCAACTTCCGGTAACACAGGTATTGGTCTTGCAATGGTTGCAGCTGTGAAAGGATATAAACTGATCCTGGTAATGCCTGAAAGCATGAGCATTGAAAGACGCCGCCTGATGAGTTTGTATGGAGCCAGTTTTGAACTGACACCCCGCGAAAAAGGCATGAAAGGTGCTATTGAAAAAGCAAAGGAACTGGTTGCCGCTACTCCGCATGGATGGATGCCCCAGCAATTTGATAATCCTGCCAATACGGAAGTACATCGCCGTACAACGGCCCAGGAAATCATTAAAGATTTTCCTAACGGGCTGGATTACCTGATAACAGGTGTTGGTACTGGCGGGCATATAACTGGTTGTGCAGAAATTCTCAAAGAAAAATTCCCTAATCTGAAAGTATTTGCAGTTGAACCGGAATTATCTCCCGTATTAAGTGGTGGTTCTCCTGCTCCGCACCCGATCCAGGGTATTGGTGCCGGTTTTGTACCAGGTATTTACAACGCAGCTGTAATCGATGGTGTGATTGGCGTTACAAAAGATGATGCATTTGCCTATGCACAACGTGCCGCAAAAGAAGAAGGCATTTTCATGGGTATCTCATCCGGCGCATCCCTGGCAGCAGTTGCTAAAAAACTGGCCGAGATTCCCGCAGGCAGCACAGTTCTCACGTTCAATTACGATACCGGAGAACGTTATTTATCAATCGAAGGACTTTATTAAGCAACTCATGGATGTACAACAACTAAATGAACAACTGGCTTCACTCAGCGCGGCAGAACGTTTGAAATGGATGAGTGGGCAGTTTCCGGAAGGGATGGTTTTCTCCACTTCCCTGGGACAGGAAGACCAGCACCTGATCGCCCGACAGTCTTTGCCCATTCAGTTGTTTACACTGGACACCGGCCGGCTCTTCCAGGAAACCTACGACCTGCTGGATAAAACCATCGCACGATACAAAGTACGTATCCAGGCATTTTTTCCTCAGGCCACTGCAGTTGAGCAGTTACTCACAGATAAAGGTCCGAACAGTTTTTACGAATCTGTTGAAAACCGGAAAGAGTGTTGCTTCATCCGAAAAGTAGAGCCGCTGAACCGTGCACTTAAAGGAGCCAAAGTCTGGGTTACCGGTTTGCGCGCCGATCAAAGTGAAAACCGCGCCAACCTGCCTTTTGCAGAATGGGATGCCGCTCACCAGTTGATCAAAATACATCCTTTGCTGGATTGGTCTTAT
>JALOMU010000470.1 GCA_025455285.1 Flavihumibacter sp. | reverse complement strand
GGTGTGGATGGCAAACAACATCATCTGAGTGATTATAAAAAAAGCAAGTTGCTGGTAGTAGTATTTACCTGCAATCATTGTCCCACTGCACAGGCATATGAAGACCGCCTCATCCAGCTCACGCGCGATTACCAACCCAAAGGAGTAACCGTAATTGCGATTTCTCCCAACGATCCAAAAGCCATCCGCCTGAATGAATTGGATTATACAGATTTGAACGATAGTTATGAAGAAATGAAAGTCCGCGCGGAAAGAAAAAAGTTCAATTTCCCTTATCTCTATGATGGCAATTTGCAGCAGGTTTCCCGGGCATATGGTCCAGTGGCTACGCCCCATGTTTTCATCTTCGACCAGGATCGTAAACTGCGGTTCCAGGGGCGCATTGACAATGTGGAGAAGCCATCCGGCCAACCAACCATTCAGGATACAAGGGCAGCGTTAGACGCCTTGCTTAAAAATGAACCGGTTGCCAATCCCACCACCAAGGTTTTCGGATGTTCCATTAAATGGGCGGAGAAGCAGGACTGGCGGGAGAAAGCCATGAAGGAATGGGCAGCGGAAAAAGTAAGCCTGGAATCAATCGATTCTATGGGCATACGCAAGTTGTTGCAAAACGATTCCAAAAAACTGCGACTCATCAATGTATGGGCTACCTGGTGCGGTCCCTGTACCCGGGAGTTTCCTGATTTCATAACGATCAACCGCATGTACCGGGGAAGAGCATTTGAGTTCATCAGTATCAGTGCCGATGATCCGGAGAAAAGAGCAAACGCCCTGGAGTTTCTGCAACAACAACAGGCATCCGGGAAAAATTATATTTTCAATTCCAGCGATAAATATGCCCTGATTGAAGCCATTGATCCCAACTGGCAGGGAGCCCTTCCTTATACCCTGGTGGTAGAGCCCGGAGGTAAGATTGTATATGCCAAACAAGGCACAATTGACCCGGATGCGATGAAAACCCTGCTGATCGACCACCCCATGCTTGGACGATATTTCTGATACTGGCTGCTATGCGGTAAATTTGCCCGCTAAACTGGAATCTTTGAGCACACCGGTATTTCTTGTAACACCTCCTTTTACACAGTTGAACACGCCTTATCCGGCCACTGCTTACCTGAAAGGATTCCTGAACACAAAAGGGATCACATCTGAGCAGGCGGACCTTGGTATTGATCTGACATTGGCTTTGTTCAGCAGGCAGGGGTTGGAAGAGATTTTTAATACGGTGGAGGTTGCCTCCATCGAAAGCCCCAACTCCAAACGTATTTACCGGCTTCGCAACCAGTACATAGGTTGCATTGATGAAGTCATCCGCTTTTTACAGGGGAATGAACCTACCCTGGCGCATCGCATCGCAGGAAGAAACTTCCTGCCCGAGGCAAGCAGGTTTGCTCAATTGGATGACCTGGTCTGGGCTTTCGGCAAAATGGGTACACAGGATAAGGCCAAACACCTGGCTACTTTATACCTGGAAGATTTATCCGATTTCATCAAGGAAAATCTAGATGAACATTTTGGATTTAGTCGCTATGCAGAAAAGTTGGCACGTTCTGCGAATCGTTTTGATGAATTGTATACGGCATTGCAAAAAGAACCAGGATTTATCGATCAGAAAATGACCGCCTTGCTGGAAAATTATATCCAGCGATATCAACCTTTGATGCTGGCGTTTTCGGTGCCCTTTCCTGGCAATCTGTTTGCAACATTGCGATGCGGACAATATATAAAACAAAAGCATCCAGCTCTTAAGATTGCGATGGGTGGAGGCTTTGCCAATACCGAACTGCGCTCCTTAAAAGATACCCGCATTTTTGAATTCCTTGATTTCATCACACTGGATGATGGAGAAGCACCCATTGAACAATTACTGGCATATGTTAGAAAGGAGATTGATGCGGCTGATTTGAAAAGAACCTTTTTACTGGAAGCGGGGTCACTTACCTATATTGAAAACAAAGGCTGCCGCGATTACAAACAGGCAGAGCTGGGCACCCCGGATTATAGTGGCCTGCGACTGGATGAATACATACAAGCGATTGAGATCATCAATCCGATGCATTCTCTATGGAGTGATGGCAGATGGAACAAACTAACGATGGCGCATGGTTGCTATTGGGGCAAATGTACCTTCTGTGATATCAGCCTGGATTATATTCGGTTATACGAACCTGAAACCATCATTCAGCAAACCGGCAACAACGGTTTTCATTTCGTGGATGAAGCAGCGCCTCCTGCCCTGATGCGCGCGGTTGCATTGGAGATTCTAAAGCGAAAACTCATTGTGAGTTGGTGGACCAATATCCGGTTTGAGAAAAGTTTCACGCGGGATCTCTGTTTGTTATTGAAAGCATCCGGTTGTATTGGGGTATCAGGCGGACTGGAAGTAGCATCCGATCGGCTGCTGGCATTGATTGATAAAGGCATCACGGTTGCTCAGGTGGCGCGGGTGAACAAACATTTCACGGAAGCGGGTATCATGGTTCATGCGTATCTAATGTATGGTTTCCCAACGCAAACGGATCAGGAAACAATTGACTCCCTGGAGATGGTTCGACAGTTATTTGCTGCGGGGGTATTGCAGAGTGCGTTCTGGCATCAGTTTACCATGACGGCTCATAGTCCGGTTGGACTGGAACCAGAAAAATTCAAAGTAAATGCACTTCGTCCGGCGGAGATCTTATTTGCTGATAATGATGTGGAACATGAAGACCCAACCGGTGCGGATCATGCAGCGTATGGATATGGGTTGAAAAAATCCCTGCTCAATTTCATGCATGGTGCCTGTATGGATTTCCCTTTGCACAAATGGTTTGATTTTAAAGTGCCGAAAACCAGTATTGCCCCGGATTATATTGAACGAATTTTGCAGGAAGAAGATTTTTCTGCAACCAAACCCACTACCAAAATTGTATTCATAGGGAACCTGCCAACCGCTGAGATTGTGGTGAAATCAAAAAAAGGGCAGCAATGGGAATCCATGGAGTTATCCTTTGAAACCCTGCAATCCGACCTAACCATTCGTCTCTCA
>JALOMU010000036.1 GCA_025455285.1 Flavihumibacter sp. | reverse complement strand
CGAATGCCAGTCGACTATGACATAGATGTTTTGCTCTATCGCTGCCTTAATTACAGTTTCAATGGCTTTTAGGGATGTCGCTTTCGCATGCAGGTATCCGTTAGGTTTGGGTTCTATCCCCATGGCAGCGCGCACCAGGTCTGCTTTCCAGTCTTCGTGTAACCATTTCACAGCTCCGGAAGTATAAAACCTTGGCCAGAAATTATGCCAGCCAAAACTCATTCCCCTTAGAATAATGGGTTGTCCCTGTTGATCACAGAGTTGAGTTTCGATTACCTGTAGCTGCCCATATTTTTTAACGGGTTGTGCCAAGAGGAGAGCGGGCAAGAGAATCAGAACAAGAAAGGTGTACCGGCGCATGCATCGTTGTTTGGTGAACAGTAAGTTCCAAAAAAAACACCACATTGCTGTGGTGTTGTAAGTTATTCGCTAAAGTAGATTATCCGAACGCCTGGGTGATATCGTCCTTGATATCATCAATATGTTCGATACCCAGTGAGATACGCAGCAACCCGGGTTCAACTCCCGCAGATTTCTGTTCCGCCTCACTTAATTGTTCGTGAGTAGTAGTGGCCGGATGAATGATCAGGGTTTTCGCATCACCCACATTCGCGAGGTGACTGATTAGCTCGAGTTTGTTCACAAACGCATCAGCTGCTTCCTTGCCCCCTTTGATTTTGAAGGACAATACCCCACCAAATCCATTACGCAGGTATTTCTTCGCCAGCTCATGATATTTGTTGTTCTTGAGTCCGGGGTAGTTTACATATTCCACCTGGGGTTGCTTCTCCAGCCATTCCGCCAGTTCCATAGCATTATCCACGGTGCGCTGTACCCGCAAGCTCAATGTTTCCAGTCCCTGCAGGAAGAGGAAAGAGTTAAATGGACTCACAGCAGGTCCCAGACTTCTCAATCCGGTTACTCTTGCCCTTATGATAAAGGCGATATTTCCAAATGGTCCGCCGGAACCAAATATCTCCCAGAATTTCATGCCATGATAAGCTTCATCCGGCTCTGTGAAATAAGGAAACTTGCCATTGCCCCAATTGAAATTACCTGCATCCACAATGATTCCCCCGATGCTGTTTCCATGTCCGCCAATCCACTTGGTTGCTGATTCAACAATTACATTCGCTCCAAAATCAATAGGGCGACAGAGATAACCTGCTGCTCCAAATGTATTGTCCACGATCAATGGAATATTGTGTTTTTTCGCGATGTCAGACAGCCGCTCAAAATCAGGAATGCTGAAACCTGGGTTACCGATCGTTTCAACATACAAGGCCTTAGTGCGATCATCAATTTTGGATTCAAAATCAGCCGGATCATCTCCGTTGGCAAATCTAACCTCAAAGCCTAAACGCTTGAAGCTCACCTTGAACTGGTTATAGGTTCCGCCATACAGGAATGAAGAGGACACGATATTATCGCCCTGTTGCAGGATATTCTGAAAAGCAATGAACTGCGCTGATTGTCCGGATGCCATGGCCAATGCAGCCACCCCTCCTTCCAAAGCCGCTACCCGTTTTTCAAATACATCCGTAGTAGGATTCATCAGGCGGGTATAGATATTACCAAACTCCCGCAGTCCGAACAGATTTGCTGCATGTTCAGCACTGTCAAATACAAAGGAGGTGGTTTGGTAAATGGGTACTACCCTGGATTTGGTTACCGGATCAGCTTCCTGACCGGCATGCACCTGCAGGGTTTCAAATCGGAGTTGCTTGGCCATAGTTTGTTTTTTTGAATGTCTACAAATATACTAGGAATTCTAAATCAAGTGCACGATTGATCAGGATCAGTTTTTTAGGAGCCTACAGATTCTATTTTTAAACCTATGAAAAAGTTTCTGCTTGTACTGGATGGATTTCAACTTTCTATGGGAACGGTTGATTTTGCGATCCGGCTCGCAAAGTTGGAACAGGCGCAACTGGTTGGTTTGTTTCCGGAGGAACCAACCTATCGCAGTTTCGATATGTACCGGGTGATCATGGGTGCCAGTGATGTGGACCAAACGGTGGAAAATCTCGACAAGCTGGATGAAGCCAAAAGAGAGGAGGCTGTGCGCCAGTTTCAGTCTGCCTGTGAAAAGGCAGGAATTACATTTTCTATTCATCGCGATAAAAGATTGGCGGATCGGGTGATACTAGAAGAAAGCACCTATGCGGATCTGCTCATTATCTGCAAACAGGAAAGCTTCCTGACTGTAGAAGAAGAGATCCCATCCGTTTTTTTACAGAAACTGATGGCGTCTAGTTTTTGTCCCGTTTTGGTAGTACCCCCTGCTTACCAACCGGTGGATGAGGTATTCATTCTGTATGATGGAAAACCATCTTCTGTATTCGCAGCTAAGCATTTCCGTTATATCCTGCCAGGCCTGGCAGCAACTCCCAAAGTACAGATCATAACCGTACACCCGGAGGGTGAATCCAGTCACCTCCCCAATAATAAGCTGATGCGGGATTTTGTAAGCAGGATTTTCCCCAACGCTACTTATACACAGCTAAGAGGATCCATAGAGGAGCAGATCAAAGGGTATGTTCGCAACAACAGCGGCAACGAATTACTGGTTGTTGGCGCTTACAGAAGATCTGACCTTTCGAGATGGTTTAAATCCAGTATGGCCGATGTGCTGATTAAGGAATTAAACAATCCGGTATTTATTGCTCACCATTAAATTAGTAGTATGCTGAAAAGATTATTAGTCCCCACCGATTTTTCCCCCACCTCTGAAAGGGCCTTCCACTATGCACTGGAACTGGCATCCAGAACCGGTGGTACGGTGGTGCTCTATCATTTGTATTCCCCTGTTGAGTCGGGTTATATTGATAATATGACCAAACTCACTGCGTATAACCAGCAGATGGAAGCCGACCTGGTAAAAGAGCTCAACCGGCTGGCGGACAAATACAAGGGAAATTATCCCGGACTGATTGTTTCAACCGTACTCGGGAGATCTCCTGTGGTGGATAATATCCTGGGCTTTGCCGAACACAATGCCATTGATATGATAGTCATGGGCACACAGGGGGCGAGTGGCTTGAAAAAAGCATTGGTAGGTACCATCGCCTCCCGGGTAATTGAAAAAAGTGATTTGCCCGTGCTAATGATCCCGGAACGATATGAGTGGAAATTACCTAAGACCCTGGTGCTGGCCACCGACTACCAGGCTGCAGATAAACTGGCTTTACCACTCTTATCCGGAATTGCCAATCTATTTGATGCTTCGGTTACTGTTACCCGTTTGATGGATGGCCATATCACCCCGGATGATGCCCGCCTGGAGCAGGAGCGCTTTGATGCCTATGCTGCCCGATTACAAAAGGAGTTTGCTGATCAGCCGATGGAATTTAAATTGATCCGCACCTCTTCCATTGTGGACGCGATGGAACGCCTGGATGATGAGATCCCATACGACCTGCTGGCCCTGGTTCGGAGGAAAAAGAACTTTTTGCAGAAATTTCTCTTTGAAAGTTTTACCCGCCATATGGCCTATCTCACCAATCACCCTTTCCTGATGGTGCCGGATAGCGAATAATTTTTTTGGTACTGAATGGGAGTTTTCCGATTTCGGCGGTCTGAATAGAGAAGCTTGTGATATGAAAAATTTCCATTTTGTTCTGATGGCTGCTCTGTTCAGCTTTGTTTTCGCATGTACATCGCCAACCTTGAAAGATAGTATTGATTCCAGTTTCAAGGTAGCGGCCCAGCGATACGACAGTCTGCTTGTAAAGGCAACTGACCTTTCCCGTTATCCGCATTCGTTTACCCCTGCGGGTGAGCTCTTCTATTTTGGAATCGACGAATGGACAGGTGGTTTTTGGCCCGGTGCCCTCTGGTATATGTATGAATACACCGGTGATGCAAAATGGAAAGATGCAGCCCTCAAATGGACCGCCTCACTGGAATCCAACCAGTATAATACCAAACACCACGATATTGGTTTCATGATGTTTTCCAGTTATGGAAATGGTCTTCGTATTACCGGAGATACATCTTATAAACCTATTCTTATTCAGTCGGCGAAATCACTTTGCAAGCGCTATTCACCCATTGTTGGAAGTATTCAATCCTGGAATGCCAGACCTTCCATTGATAAAAAGAACCAGTGGAATTTCCCGGTAATCATGGACAATATGATGAACCTGGAACTGCTCTTCTGGGCAGCCAAAGAAACACGCGATACCGGTTTTTACAACATTGCCGTTCAACACGCGAAGACCACGCAAAAAAATCATATACGTAAAGATTTTGGCTCCTATCATGTTGTGAATTATGATACAACAACAGGTGAAGTTTTGCATCGTCAGACCCTGCAGGGATTTTCAGATGAATCAACCTGGGCGCGCGGACAGGCATGGGGTATCTATGGATTTACAACTGTTTATCGCTTTACCAAAGACAGCAGTTTTTTGACTACTGCAAAAGGACTGGCGAATTTTTTCCTACAGCATAAGAATCTGCCTGCTGATAAGGTACCCTTGTGGGATTTCAATGCAGGTGAAGAAGGATTCAAGCCCGATTGGAATTTTGATCCTGCTAAATTTCCTCAAACACCAAGGGACGCTTCTGCTGCTGCTATTGCTGCGTCTGCCCTGTTGGAATTAAGTGATTATTGCAATAGTGAAGAACAGCAATATTATAAAAATGCTGCAAGCGATATCCTGCTTTCACTCAGCAAGGAACCTTATCTGAATACCGATAAAGCCAACCCGTATTTTGTTTTAAAAAACTGTGTTGGGAATTTGCCTGCAGGAAGAGAAATCAATGTGCCACTTATTTATGCAGATTATTATTTTCTGGAAGCCATGCATCGCTGGCTGACAAGAAATAAATAGTCATTGCAACGTGTTCGGAAATACAATACATTTGAATGTTACAACCGAATGCCCCTGGAAAATCTGACCATACTAACCGACGCTGAATTACTCGATGCCCTGAAAACCGATAACAGCCTGGCGTTTGATATACTCTATGAACGTTATTGGCTGATCGTTTACCAGGCTGCCTTCAAAAGACTGCGGGATGAATCAGCAGCAGAGGATATTACCCAGGACATCTTTCTTCAACTTTGGCTTCGGCGGCAGGAATTGCAAATCGAATACCTGAAAGCTTACCTATTGACTTCCGTTCGCAACAATGTGTTGAAGCGGATGGAAAAGGAAAACAGGATCTTACCTGTAGATAAACTCCTGGAAGAAATCACCATCCAGAAAGGAGCTGCAGATGCGGCTCTAATTGAAAAAGAATTAAAGCGTTTATACGAAAACGTTGTTTCGGGTCTTCCTAAGGCGCAGCAACAAATCTTTCGGATGCGGTACGAACAGGACTTGAATACTGCAGAAATTGCTGAGCAACTGCAGTTATCAAGAAAGACGGTTCAGAACCAATTGGGAAAATCAGTTCAACAGTTGAAGGAATCGCTCTTATGTTGGGCCATACTTTTCTTTATGAAATAAAGTGCCCATTCACATGGGATTTTTTACCTGTTTCCGGTCTATATAGAAAGTGTTGTAACGTATGGATCACTCTTTTTTACGTGAGCTGTTAAAAAAATACCGGGAAGGCAATGCCAGTCCGGATGAAATTGAACTCTTACATACCTATTACGACGCATTTGAATTAACGGAGCCGGATCCAACCAGTTCTGAGGAACAACTCAATGAACGAAAGGGTCGGATTAAATATGCTATCGATAATGTTATTGCACACCAGGAACAGGTACTGCCAATCCGTAAGTTGCGCCTTCGTAACTGGCTGATTGCCGCCGGACTGGTATTGGCCGCGGGATCCGGTATTTTCTGGTGGATACAAAACAGTACTTTGGGACCAAAGGTTGCAGAAGTTCAATCAACTCCTGTGAGCACAGACGTCGCACCAGGAACTAACCGCGCAGTCCTTGTGCTGGCGGATGGCTCATCCGTTTTACTGGATGATGCACAAAAAGGTGAGTTATCCCGCCAGGCAAATGCCATCATTAATAAAACAGCAGATGGTCAGATTGTATATGAAAATCAAGCAGCCAATGACCCCGCTCCACTTGTGTACAATACCATCTCTACTCCAAGGGCAGGTCAATACCGGCTGACCCTGACCGATGGTACTAAAGTTTGGCTGAATGCTGCTACCAGTCTGCAATTCCCGGCCAGTTTTTCGGGAAAGGAACGCCGGGTGAAACTATCAGGCGAAGCTTATTTTGAAGTAGCCCCGAATGCAGCGCAGCCTTTTATAGTCGAAACACCTTACCAAACGGTGGAAGTGCTGGGTACCCATTTCAATGTGAATGCTTATGAAGATGAGGCGCTAACCCGGACTACCCTGCTGGAAGGAAAGGTGAAAGTACAATCCGGAACATCCAGCCAGGTAATTAAACCAGGTCAGCAGGCAGCTTGCATGCAGGCAGGAAGCATTCATATCAACGAAGCAGATACCGAGGAAGCGGTTGCCTGGAAGAATGGTTATTTCAAATTCAATAAGGCCGATATACAAACGATCATGCGCCAGTTAGAAAGATGGTATGATGTAGAAGTGGAATTTATGGGTGCTGTACCAACAGATCTGTTTGTAGGTAAGATTAACCGGAGTGAAAATATCTCCGGTGTGCTAAGGATACTTGAACTGAGTAAAGTACAATTCAAAATTGAAAACCGAAAAATAATTGTAGGAAGTAAATAACGAATTAATCAACTGATACAAAAAACCGGAAGTGCTACCAACACAACCGGTTTTGACCCTTTCGGGTCGCTTGGATCAGATGATAAAGAGTCTCGCGAAAGATTCTATTTCTTAACCAAACTGCTCAAATGTATGCAAATTAACGTTATCGGCCGGCTCCGACAGATGATCGGGGAACCGGCTCTCAAAACGGTTTTGTACATGAAACTGACTGCTGCTTTATTATTACTGGGATGCCTGCAACTTAGTGCCAATGGCTTCTCACAAAATGTAACCCTGACAGGTAAGAATATCAGCCTGGAAAAAGCACTTGCCGAAATCGGCGAGCAATCCGGCTATTTTTTCTTTTACCGCTATAATGAATTAAAAAATGCCACTCCTCTCAACATTCGGTTGAGGAATGTGCCATTAAAAACCGCACTGGAAGAACTGTTCCGAAATCAGCCTTTCAGTTATGCCATTGATAATAAAACCATCGTGGTGGTTCGGAAACAAATGGATATCAAAAATCCATTACCAGAATTACCTCCTGTTGATATTAAAGGGCGCGTGGTGGATGAGCGTGGTAATCCCATGCCGGGTGCAACCATTCGGGTAAAGGGAACCAACAATGCTACGGTATCCAATGCGGATGGAGAGTTTTCCATTCCGGATCTTCCGGATGGAACGGTGCTGGTAATTACCTATACCGGTTACCTGATGCAGGAAGTGGTGTTGAAACAAAATCAGGCTATCCGCATTGTATTAAAAGAAGATGACAACAGCCTCAAATCGGTTGTGGTGGTAGGTTATGGTACACAGGAAAGAAAAGATATCACCGGTGCAGTAGCTTCTTTGCCTTCCAAAAAAATCAAGGACCAGCCGGTTGCTTCCATGGATGCAGCTTTAGCCGGACAAATTGCCGGTGTACAGGTTGCACAAACTACGGGTACTCCAGGTGGAGGTGTTACAGTTCGGGTTCGTGGTGCCGGATCTCTGACTGCCGGTAATGAACCCCTTTATGTAATTGATGGTTTCCCTGTTACCAGTGATTACAACCAGACCAATAACCCTCTCAATTCTATTAATCCGAATGATATTGAGTCTGTGCAGGTATTGAAAGATGCTTCCGCTACTGCGATTTATGGTTCAAGAGGTTCAAATGGAGTTATCATTATCACGACCAAATCGGGTAAGTCGGGCACTTCCCGCGTGAACCTGGATATGTTTACCGGCTTCCAGGAAGTAGCAAAGAAAATTGATATGCTGGATGCCGAAGGATTTGCCAACTATGTAAATGAAACCCGCAACAATGCCTGGGTAGACCGGGGTGGTTCTGTTACAGATGACAACACTGTCCGAAATAATGTGTTGTATCGCCTTCCTCCATTTTTAGCTGACCCTGCTGCCCTGGGAAAGGGCACCGACTGGCAAAATGAGATTTTTCAGAAAGCGCCGATCAGAAATGTACAGTTGAGTTTCTCTGGTGGTAATGAAAAAACAAAATACTATATGTCGGCTGGTTATCTCGACCAGGACGGTGTTGTGATCAATGGCAATTTCAAACGCTATAGTTTTAAACTGAATGTGGAGTCACAGGTTTCTGATCGCATTAAAGTAGGTGCGAACCTTACTCCCAGTTTTACCACCAGTGATGTGGTAGAGGCGGAAGGACATTGGAGTGGTGGTGCAGTTATACTCTCTGCTTTATTAATGGCACCCCATCTGCCGGTTTATAATCCCGATGGTTCGTATACTCATGCCCTAAACCTCGGTTATGGTTTCAGTAGTGTGGAGAATCCGGTGAAATCAGCCAAAGAGCGCGTGAATAAATGGAATCGCATGCGGTTGCTTGGAACCAGTTTTGCAGAAGTAGAACTAATGAAGGATTTGAAATTTAAAGTATTAGTAGGTGCTGATTTTGCATCAGGAAGAAACAGAACCTTTATTCCTTCTATTGTGGGACGGGATGGTGCGCCACCGCCACAGATTCCTATTGGAACTTCCACCACTAACCAATCTATCAACTGGTTATCGGAATACACGCTGGCCTATAAAAAATCAATTGACCGTCACCAGTTCGATGCCTTACTTGGTTATACAGCACAGAAAGATAACTTCGAAAGCAATTTTGTATCTGCTACCAATTTTCCGAATGACAATGTTCAAACCATAAATGCTGGTATTATCAATGGAGGTAGTTCGGACCAGCAACAATGGGCGCTGCTTTCTTACCTGGCTCGTGTGAATTATAGTTTCGACCGCAAGTACCTGCTCACAGCAACTATTCGTCGCGATGGCTCCTCCCGTTTTGGCGC
>JALOMU010000035.1 GCA_025455285.1 Flavihumibacter sp. | reverse complement strand
AGGTAATGACTGTATTTGTTCTTATGAAAAATATGACCATACTTTTCTTTGAATCCATCATATTGATCATAGGAAACCTTCAATACGCCATTCTCTACCCGAAAGGTGTTCCCGAAATTATCATTGAGATCATGATCCTTGATTTTCACTTTCCAGTCGGTCAGATCCTTGCCATTAAACAACTGTACCCATTGTAAAGAGGCTTGCTGGTTACTGCTGCCGCAGGAAAGAACAATACAAATACAAAGGATCGATAGTAGCTTTTTCATGCCGGTTGGTTTTGTCAGATTCCTTCGTAAGTTAAAAAAAGAAAAGGTGCCCGCAGGACACCTTTTTATAATTTACTCAATCGGTTGATTACGCTCCGTGGCAGTTTTTATATTTCTTGCCGCTTCCACATGGACAAGGATCATTACGTCCTACCTTAGGTCCAACCCGGATGGGTTCGCGTACGGTGGGAGTTCCGCTTGGGTCATAATAGTCATTCTGATTGGCTGCATAATCATCACCCCTTGCATCAACCTCTTCCTTGTTGGATTGTAGTTTGCTCATATCGGTTTTTTCTTCCCGACCTTCTTTGATGATCTCTGCAGGTTGCTGTTGTTCCATCGGAATTCCGCAATGGGCCAGGAAAGAAACGATTTCACGATTTACTTCCCCATCCATTTTCCTGAACAGGCCAAAGGCTTCCATTTTATAAATCACCAAAGGATCTTTCTGCTCAAGGTAGGCAGTCTGTACACTTTGCTTCAGGTCATCCATAGCGCGCAGATGCTCTTTCCAGGAGTCATCTATGAGTGCCAGCGTGATGGTTCTTTCCAGCGCATTGGTCAATTCCCGGCCATTGGTGTCAAGTGTCTTCTGCATATTGCTTAACACGTTGATGCCTTTTCGTCCATCAGTAAACGGTACTACCACATTTTCAATATGACTGCCCTGCGTGCTGCGGATATTCTGGAATACCGGCACTGCCTGCTGACCAATTGCCTGCATTTTTTGCTGGTATTTTTCCGTGGCTTCCTGATACAGACGATCTGTAAGTTGCTGCGTATTTACAGATTTGAAATCAGCTGCACTGATCTGTGTATCCAGTCCGAAGTTCATGATAGCCCCCAGTTTGAAACCTTCATAATCTTCCTGCTCTTTGAATGAGGTTACGAGTCCTTCCGCAACTCCATAAAAAGCATTGTCCAAATCAAGGGCCAGGCGCTCTCCAAACAGGGCGTGATTACGTTTCTTATAAACTACATTCCGCTGCTTGTTCATGACATCATCATATTCAAGCAAACGCTTACGAATGCCGAAGTTATTCTCCTCCACTTTCTTCTGCGCTCTTTCAATGCTTCGGGTAATCATGCTGTGCTGGATCACTTCCCCCTCTTTGTATCCCATGCGGTCCATCAGGGAAGCAATACGGTCGGATCCAAACATACGCATCAGGTCATCTTCCATGGATACATAGAACTGAGAAGTACCCGGGTCTCCCTGGCGACCGGCACGTCCACGCAACTGGCGGTCTACACGCCGACTTTCATGTCTTTCTGTACCAATAATTGCTAAACCACCTGCTTCTTTTACGCCTGGCCCTAGTTTAATATCTGTACCACGTCCCGCCATGTTGGTGGCGATAGTAACCGCGCCTGCCAAACCCGCTTCGGCTACCACTTGGGCTTCCCTTGCGTGCTGCTTTGCGTTCAATACGTTGTGAGGAATCTTTTTACCCTGCAACATCCGGCTTAACAATTCACTTACTTCAACTGAAGTGGTACCTACCAGTACGGGTCTGCCGGCATTGCGGAGTTGCTCAATTTCTTCAATTACTGCCGTGAATTTTTCCTTCCTTGTTTTATAAACAAGGTCCTGCTGGTCCTTTCTTGAAATCGGCAGGTTGGTAGGAATGGTTACTACATCCAGTTTGTAGATATCCCACAATTCAGCTGCTTCTGTTTCCGCCGTACCTGTCATACCCGCCAGTTTATGGTACATCCTGAAATAATTCTGGAGGGTGATGGTGGCATAAGTTTGTGTAGCTGCCTCGATCTTCACATTTTCCTTGGCTTCAATCGCCTGGTGTAAGCCATCTGAATAACGACGGCCTTCCATGATACGACCTGTCTGCTCGTCTACAATTTTTACCTGTCCTTCAATTACCACATATTCCACATCCTTGTCAAACAGGGTGTAGGCTTTCAGTAATTGCTGGATGGTATGAATGCGATCCGCTTTTAATGTGTATTCATTCAGCAGCGCTTCCTTTTGCTGCAGTTTATCTTCTGCACTGGCAGTTGCGTCTGCTTCAATCTCTCCCAATTTGGAGCTGATGTCTGGCAGCACAAAGAAATCAGGATCTTCCCCTGAACGGGTGATCATCTGAATACCTTTTTCAGTCAGATCAACGGAGTTGTTTTTTTCTTCAATATAGAAGTACAATTCGGCATCTACCTTCGGCATCTCTTTCGACTGATCCGCCAGGTAATAGTTTTCCGACTTCTGTAATTTTACTTTTACGCCGGGCTCACTCAGGAATTTGATAAGTGCACTGGTCTTTGGTAAACCGCGATAGGCGCGCATCAGGGCAAGTCCGCCATCTTTTGGGTCGTCATTTCCTTCTGCAATTTTTTTTCTTGCTTCAATCAGGAATTTATTCACCACCTGCTTCTGTGCTTCCACCAGTTGCAGTACCCGTGGCTTTAAAATATGATATTGCTGATCTTCGCCGCGTGGTACAGGTCCGGAGATGATTAATGGCGTACGCGCATCATCAATCAATACGGAGTCCACCTCATCCACCATGGCAAAATGGTGTTTACGTTGTACCATTTCATCCGGATTGTGCACCATGTTATCTCGCAGGTAATCAAAGCCAAATTCATTGTTGGTACCATAGGTGATATCCGCCATATAGGCTCTTCTGCGCTCTTCACTGTTTGGCTGATGTTTATCGATGCAATCCACCGTCAGACCAAGCCATTCGAAGATGGGGCCATTCCATTCAGAGTCGCGGCGTGCCAGATAATCGTTCACCGTTACTATATGAACTCCTTCGCCAGCCAGTGCATTCAGATAGGCGGGCAGGGTAGATACCAGGGTCTTACCTTCACCGGTTGCCATCTCGGCAATTTTTCCGGAATGCAGAACAAAACCACCAATCAGCTGCACGTCATAGTGCACCATATTCCAGGTTACAGTATTGCCACCTGCAGTCCAGCTATTGCTGAAATGGGACTGGTCCCCTTCAATTTTGATGTGTTCTTTTTTAATCGCCAGCTGTCTGTCCAGGTCGGTGGCCATGGAAGTCATTACCGTATTTTCTTTGAAGCGGCGGCTGGTTTCTTTTACCACCGCAAAGGCCTCCGGAGCGATTTCTTTCAGCACTTCTTCAATCTGCTCGTTTTTCTTCTTTTTGAGTTTGTCAACTTCCTGGTAAATCGCGTCCTTTCCGGAGAAATCACTGAAGGGCAGAGCTTCCGCCTGGGCATTCAGTTGAGCAATTTCTTCCTGTATAGAGCTTAGGTGTTGTTGGATCCGATCTTTGAATTCCTTTGTTTTTGCCCGCAACTGATCGTTGCTAAGTGATTGATAAGCAGCAAAATATTCATTTGCTTTGGCCACTAATGGCTGGATGCTTTTAACGTCTTTTTCTGATTTGCTTCCGCCAAATAGTTTCTGAATAAAACCTAACATCGTTTTGGGTATTGTCTTAAAAGATTTCGTTTCTGCGCGTAATTACCTCTGTCAATTTCAGTGCTACACTTCCCGTTTAGTCAAATTGTCAGGCTGGCAAAGGTACGGCAAGCCAACCGGAATTGGAAGAGCCACATTTTCCATGCGGTATTTATTGAAATTACCTGTTTTCTTTTACCTTTGCGGCCAAATTGAGGAAAATCACCCTACTATGTCAGGAGCATTAAAGGAAGTACGTAACCGGATCAAATCCGTTCAGAGCACCCAGCAGATCACCAAAGCCATGAAAATGGTTAGTGCCGCCAAATTGCGCCGTGCGCAGGATGCGATTGTTCAGATGCGTCCGTATGCTACCAAACTGCAGGAAATGCTGTCCAATATCGTCAGCAATTCTGAAGGTGAAATAGGGGGATCCCTGGCTACCGAACGTCCGGTTGAAAAAGTGCTGCTGATCGTAATTACCAGTGATCGCGGACTGGCAGGTGCCTACAATGCCAATGTTATTAAAGCAGCCAAAGCGGTTATTGCTGAGCGTTACAGTGCGCAGCAGGCTCAGGGAAATGTGAAGATCTGGAACATTGGTAAGAAAGGATATGAGGCAATGCTGAAAGCCAACTACAAGTCAGACGCTACGTTTAAAGATATTTTTCTTGATCTCCGTTTCGAAACAGTTCAGGCCTGCGCCCAGGCTGCTGTTAAGGCTTTTGAAAACAACGATGTTGATGTGGTTGAAATTGTATACAGTGAATTCAAGAATGCGGCCACCCAGCGTTTTGTAGTGGAGCGTTTTCTGCCGATTCCCAAGGTTACAGCTGCAGCCAATGCCAAAAAAAGCGATTTCATTTTTGAGCCTAATAAAGAAGAACTGATTGCCGAACTGATGCCCAAAATTCTGAACACGCAGTTGTACAAGGCGGTTCTGGATGCCAACGCATCTGAACATGGTGCCCGTATGACGGCCATGGATAAGGCATCCGAAAACGCAAATGAACTGCTTCGCAGTCTGAAGATTAGCTACAACCGCGCCCGCCAGGCTGCCATCACTACCGAACTGACCGAGATCGTGAGTGGTGCTGCTGCACTCCAGGGCTAATTTCAGGGGCTTTTCCACATTGTGTATAACTCCATTTCCTGTTTTTAGCATTTTTGAGAAGCTTGCGGCATGTTCATTGCTGCCTTAGCATAGGATTGTGTGTATTGGAATTTAAAATGTTGAAACCATGGAAATCGGAACTATTATCCCTCATATTGAAGCCCTTATTTTCGCAAGTGAAAAACCGCTGGGTGCTATCGAACTGACCGATCTTATCAACCAGGCTTTTGGCTTTATGGAAGATAAGCTGACCCTGGATCAGATTGAAGCCGGCATAGAGGGTATCGTTGAAAAATACCAATCAGAGTTTTACCCGTTTGAACTCCGTTTCAGCGGTGGTGGCTGGCAATTCCTGACCAAGAAGGAGTACCACAAAACCGTTGCCCAGCTGAATGGTGATAAATTCCTAAAACGCCTGAGTCCTGCTGCAATGGAAACCCTGGCGATTATTGCCTACAAGCAGCCTATCACCAAAGGTGAAATTGAATCGATCCGCGGAGTTAGTGCTGATTACTCCATCCAGAAATTACTGGAGAAAGAACTGATCGTGATCAGCGGCCGCAATGAAGACATGCCTGGTAAACCCCTGGTATATACCACCTCCCGTTCCTTCATGGATTATTTCGGGCTGAATGGTCCGGAAGACCTGCCTCGCATCAAGGAAGTACTGGCCGACCAGATTGTTGAACCTACACTTTTAAGCGGCGGACAGGTGCATGTTGCCAACGGTGATGATGAAGCCATTACCGATACCCTGGTTGAAACCATTGAAGATGCAGATACCAACCGTGTTTGGCTGGTAAGTGAAACCGGTGAATTACTCGAGGCCAACGATCAGCAGGAGGAAGGCAACCAGCAGGAAGAAAGTTCTCCTGAAGAAGATCCTGAACAATAAGCACTGCTCCCTTCATAAATAAGACAGAACTGCTGTATATTCGCCAAATTTGCAAGCAATCTAGTTATGTCTTATTTATCGGATGAAACGTTGGTGCAGTTAGCACAGGAATATGGTACGCCTCTGTACGTGTATAATGCCAATCAAATCAGTGAGCAGTACAATAAATTGCAGTCTGCCTTTAAAAAGGTGAACGCACGTTTTTTTTACGCCTGTAAAGCACTCAGCAACATCAATGTACTCAAATACATTGAATCTCTTGGAGCATCCCTTGATTGCGTAAGTATTCATGAAGTACAACTCGGCCTTAAAGCCGGTTTTACTCCCGATAGAATTCTATTCACCCCCAACTGTGTAGATTTTGCTGAAGTAGATGAAGGCAAAAAACTCGGGGTTAATATCAATATTGATAATATCTCCATTCTCGAACAGTTCGGTTCCAAATACAAAGGTTCTTATCCCATCTGCATCCGGTTTAATCCGCATATCATGGGAGGAGGGAATTATAAAATTTCAACCGGACATATCGACAGTAAGTTTGGAATTTCAATTCACCAACTCCGCCATATTGAGCGTGTTGTAAAAACAACCGGTCTTAATATTGAAGGTATTCACATGCACACCGGTAGTGATATCAAGGATGTAAATGTATTCCTGCAGGGACTGGAAGTGATGTTTGAACTTGCTACCCATTTCCCTAACCTGAAATTCATTGATCTGGGAAGCGGATTTAAAGTACCGTACCAGGATGGCGATGTACAGACGGATATTGATTTGCTCGGTGAAAAAGTGGCTGAAGCATTTACTGCTTACCAGCAGGAAACCGGAAAAGACCTGCAGGTTTGGTTTGAGCCCGGAAAATTTCTCGTGAGTGAAAGTGGCTATTTCATTGTGAAAGCAAACGTGATTAAACAAACCACCGCAACAGTTTTTGTGGGGGTAAACAGTGGCTTCAATCACTTAATCCGCCCCATGTTCTACGACGCTTATCACAGAATCCGTAATATTTCCAATCCAAAAGGAAGTGATCGGATTTTTACAGTAGTGGGCAATATTTGCGAAACCGACACTTTTGCCTGGGATCGCACCCTGAATGAAGTACGTGAAGGTGATTTCCTTGTGTTCTACAACGCAGGTGCCTATGGTTTTGAAATGTCATCCAACTTTAATAGCCGCCTGAAACCTGCGGAAGTGATGGTGCTGGATGGTGAATCCAGGCTTATCCGCCGGCGTGATACGTTTGATGATTTACTACGCAATCAAATAATTTAAGTTTCAGCCAATCCAGACATTTCGGTTTCTCGTAAATGGTATATCCTTTAACCAGAAAATCGAAATGTATGATCCAAAAATCTTCTGAGGCCTTGTCAAGGCGCGCCTTTCTTGGTATGGCAGGAGCAGCAACCGGCATGATGGTGCTTGCTTCTTCCTGTAGCAAGAATGATGATGATAACATGATGAATAATGGGGTAGACCTTGGCAGTGGGGATGTGGGCATCCTCAATTACGCCTATGCGCTCGAACAACTCGAAGCCGCTTTTTATACAAGAGTTGCACAGTCTCCCTACAACGGAATTTCAGCATCCGAAAATGCCTTGCTTACCGATATCCGTGACCATGAAATCGCGCATCGGGAGTTCTTCAAATCTGCACTGGCAGGAGCTGCTATCTCCAATCTTGAATTTGATTTTAGTGCCGTTGATTTCAGCAGCAGAGCCAGTGTGTTGGCTACCGCTAAAGCATTTGAGGACCTGGGTGTTTCGGCCTACAACGGCGCAGGCAAATTGATTGTTACCCCGGATTATCTTACCCTCGCTGGAAAGATTGTTTCTGTGGAAGCCCGGCATGCAGCCTATATCAGAGACCTGATCAGTAATGGAAGTTTCGCCGACAATACAGTTGTGGATATGAATGGCCTGGATACCAGCCGCATGCCCGCAGATGTACTGGCTGTTGCTGCCGGCTTTATCAAAACCAAAATCAATGCATCTAACCTTCCCCGTTAATACCACAAAAAAAGAATGTTATGGAATTCCAACACATCATAAATGAAATTAAAAAAGTGGATCCGGAAATGCCGGAAAGACTAAGTGATCGCCGTACTGCCATGAAATCTTTTGCAGGAATCGGTGCAAAAATTGGCCTGGCTGCACTTCCTTTTTTTATCGGATCCATTTTCAAAAAAGCCTATGCACAAGCCGGTCCCTCCCAGAATGTAGTCCTGGATGTTTTGAATTATGCATTGACGCTGGAATATCTGGAAGCAGAATTCTATGCTATGGGTATTGCGAAAGGAACAGCCCTCGTGCCTGCGGGTGCCCCGGCTGCAGCTATCAAAACGATTGGTGATCATGAAGCGGCTCACGTGCAATTTTTGAAAACTGCGATTACTGCTTCAGGAGGTACTCCTGTTGCCAAGCCTACTTTTGATTTCACTGCCGGAGGAACTTTTGCCAATGTGTTTTCCGATTATGCAACCTTCCTTGCTGTGGCTCAAACCTTTGAAGATACAGGTGTACGTGCTTATAAAGGAAGAGCAGCTGAAATTACCAAAGGTGGCGATCTGCTAACTGCCGCACTCAATATTCACTCAGTGGAAGCCCGCCATGCTGCCCATATCCGCACCATGAGAAAGGCTAATGGTTTTGGTGATGTAAAACCCTGGATCACAGGTAAAGAATCCGGAATAGGTTCGGTTGTGCAAGCCAGTTATGATGGAGAGGAACTGAGTACACAGGCTGGTATCAACATAGTAAATATCAATGGTGCAATGATCTCTGCCTCGGCTGCTACGGAGGCTTTTGATGAAGGCCTGACCAAAGAACAGGTATTGGCCATTGTTGGTCCTTTTATTGTTCAGTAATACGGTCCGGTTGTGTTGTTGTTGTGCCGCGTCTAAAGACGCGGCCTTTTTATTTCGGCTGGATTTGGTATATTTAGTTACAATCCATCCGCAACATGCGTGAGTCGAATTCTTTTCTGCATTTGGTAAATAGTTCCTTCCGGTTTCGGTTGTTTATGCTCATGAAATTACCCAGTGCTTTTTTTGCCGGTGTTCGGGTGGTTTCTGCAACGGATGAACGTTGCGATGTTTCGGTTCCTTTTAAATGGTTCAGTCAAAATCCTTTCCGGTCTACCTATTTTGCCTGTCTTGCAATGGCCGCTGAAATGAGTACAGGTTTGTTGGCGATGGCCCAAACCTGGAAACGACAGCCAGCGGTTTCCATGCTGGTAACCGGACTCGAAGCTGCCTATCACAAAAAAGCAACGGGGATCACCATTTTCACCTGCGCACAAGGCAGAGAAATCGCTGAAGCGG
>JALOMU010000034.1 GCA_025455285.1 Flavihumibacter sp. | reverse complement strand
GAATTAACGCTGGAACTAAAATTATTTTCCAAACGAAAATATCACTGACTCCAACAGAAGTTACAGTTTTAGTTATTTCAAGACATACAGTGATGGAAATCAACATGGAAAAGGAGGTGGCCAAATATGAACGTGTCACATATTTCATTTGTACAGCTGACCGGAAGAGTTTGAATTTGAGTTCAGAATAAACAGTTGTTGCCGTCGCATTTGTAGACTGGGATTTGGGTCTTTTTCTGGCCTTACTTCTGCGAAAACGGGCATTGCAAAGAGGTGGATGGATTGCTAATTAAACATGCCACATATTATAAGTTGATTTATGGACCTGCATAATGAGGGTGAGCACTGAAAATCATTCCTCTGTGATATTCGTCAGGCAAGAAGCGGGGCGTTTCCGGTATTCTCTTCCAGGTTTCCTCTGGTGGATATGAAGATGCAAAAGAAGTTGGTCTAAGTATGACATGCCACATACTTCAGTCAATTGACTGACACAGAGGTTATGGGGTTGGAATCAAAAGTCATTGCATTATCTCATTTCTACAGTGAGATTCAGTGCATCTGAACATTTTCCATCTATGGCTTGCGTTTTCCATGTCTGCCAGGTCGGCACTGAGGTCAATTTCCTCGGCCGTCCAGAAGCTGGCTTCATGTTTTTTATACATTTCCCAGATGGCGGGATATTTAATGGGGAGGATCACGAACCGATCCTTGTTTTCCTTCAGCAACACTTCGTTTTGCATGGTAGTATGTTTAGATAGATGTATCAGTTTTCCGCGGGAGCAAGGGCTGATACGTCCTGGGCTTGCAGAGTCTGCAGTCCCGATGCGTGTTGCCTATGCCGGTACCTTACGCGGGAAGGTCCTAACAAAACATAATCGGCAGGTATCTGGCTTTACGCTTGCGCGCATTACAGTTGCCCGTCAGCCCACGAGTTACACGTGGTTCCCTATTAATCAGCAGGTCAAGCCTACTGAACCGATGATGTGATGACAAGAACTGGACACGAAAGTAGGGGTAAGGGAAAGAGGAAGGGGTTGAATCTTTTTCACACCTGTGGAAAGAAAGCCCAAACTCAGATGGAGTGCAGGGTTAGCCAGCTAATAAGCCAACGGTAAGGGATAGTCGAAACGACGAGTCCGGCTACAACAGAAACGGCACCCAGCCAGGCTATCAATCCCCCGCGATCAGGAAATCGATTGAACGCAAAACGGACATACAAAACCAGGCCGGATAGAAAAGGAATATTAAACCAGATAGGAGGAATCCGGAAAGGCAGCCAGATCAGGATTTTAGCGTATAGCACCATGACCAGCATCATGAAAGAAAGAAAGTAAAGCGCAAAAATGACATGCTTTCCATATTGAGGATGCTGTTTACCCCCAAATGGCCAGCTGAACAGGGCTATTGCTGGCACCAGCGTAATCACAAAGAGTTTGGAGGAATTGACTACTTTGGCATCATATAGTTGCGCCAGGGCATTTATATCCAAATTTTTTTGAGCAGCAGTTTGCTCTGCCAGTTGCCGGATGGAGCTTCCGTATTGACTTTCTATAAAGAACCATTTAGCAGGAATATAAAAAACATCATAGCCGCCCAGGAAAAAGAAAAAAAGGATGTTGCACAAAAAGAAAACCTGGAAGGGTTTCATGTAGGGTTTTCTAACACCCCTGACAAATTCTGCAGTAAGTAATCCGGGTTTAAATACCAGGGCCCGGGCAGATTTAAACAGTTTGGAATCGAGATGAGTAAATACGTCAATACCCTGTTCGAGCAGATGGGCGAGTGAAAAGTCAGAATCACTGATTTTTTTCTCTCCGCAGGAAGGGCAAAATTTAGTACTCATGGGAGCACCACAGGAAATACAGGAAGAAATGGTATCACTCATTATAGAAATATAGTCTATAATAACAATAAAGTAATGAAAGGCAAACGGAAATCTTCAGCGCGGAATGAGTAAATTGACATCATATGTTGAACCGGATACTCAAGGGGCCTGATTCCCGTCAGCAGCAGCTTGCCATCGTCATCCTGGCATCTTTTGCTGCGTTTACCACCTATTTCTGTATGTATGGGTTTCGAAAGGCGATCAGTGCGGGAACTTTTGAGGGTTTGATGGCTTTTGGCATCAGTTTCAAATCTGCCATCGTAATTGCCCA
The DNA here is from genome assembly GCA_025455285.1 of Flavihumibacter sp. Lineage (GTDB taxonomy): Bacteria > Bacteroidota > Bacteroidia > Chitinophagales > Chitinophagaceae > Flavihumibacter. The sequence continues at coordinate 6,910 of JALOMU010000034.1, read as the reverse complement.
GGTGCTGGGTTATATGACCTCCAAGTTTATTGGGATACGTTTCATTTCAGAGATCAATCCGGCTAAAAGGGGAACTTATATACTTACCCTGATTGGTGGCGCGCATCTGTGTTTGTTGCTGATGGCTTTGATACCCCTGCCGTATAATGTGTTGTTCCTGTTTTTGAATGGCATGTGCCTGGGATTAATCTGGGGATTGGTGTTCAGTTATATCGAAGGCAGAAAATATACTGATCTGATCGCACTCATACTGAGCATCAATTTCATATTCAGTTCGGGGGTTGTGAAAACGGTAGGCCGTATCAGTATTGAATCCTGGGGCGTATCTGAATTAATGATGCCTTTTGTAACCGGTGCCATCTTTCTGCCGCTGTTGTTTTTATCGGTTTATTTGTTAGGCAAGATACCTCCACCCGCTGAGACGGAAAAGAAGGAAAGAGGCGAGCGCATCCGGCTTGATAAATCGCAACGGAAAGAACTGATCCGGTTGTTTCTGCCGGGACTCACAACCATTGTATTAATCAATCTGCTGTTGACTATACTGAGAGATATCAAGGATAACTATGCTGTTGAAATGTTACTGGTATTGGAGCCTGGCTCATCGCCTGGCATTTTTGCACAGATGGAAACCATCGCCTCTCTGGCGGTGTTTTTACTATTGCTAACTTTAACGGGTATCCACAATCATTTTAAAAGTTTATATCGGCAGCACCTGGTGATTGGCCTGGGATTCCTGACCATTCTGATCTGTTCATTGGGCATATCCAACTATTGGGGATCTGCCATTTTCTGGCTGGTTACCTTTACCGTTGGACTCTACCTCAGTTACAATGCGCTGCAATGTTTATTCCTGGAACGATTCATTGCAGCATTTAAAGTGAAGGGGAATATCGGCTTCTTTTTTTACCTGATGGATTCGGTAGGATACCTGGGAAGTTGTTTTCTGATTTTAAACAAGGAGTTATTTAATGCGCAGACCAACTGGCTGCCTTACTTTATTAAGGTCAGCTGGATCTTTGGTATTGCAGGTGCCGGACTGGTAGCCTATAGCTGGATCTATTTCAGTCGCAAGTATAAATCTCAACCCGTTCTCTTATAAATTATATGCAACCCAAACATTTTGATCTGATCGTGGTAGGAGCCGGCGTGCTGGGCAGTTTTCATGCCTATCATGCCGCGAAAAAAGGATGGAAGGTATTATTGATTGAGAAGGATGAAAAGCCGGCCGATGCATCTGTCCGTAATTTTGGAATGATCATTCCGTCCGGCATGGCGCGTGGAGAATGGAAGGAGTATGGACTCAGGAGTACTGAGATATACCGATCCATTCAAAGCAGTTTTGACATCACATTGCGAACAAATGGTTCTGTTTACCTGGCATCAGATAATACGGAAACCACCTTGCTGGAAGAGCTGGCTGCGATCAATGAAAAAGACGGATATCCCTGTACGTTAGTAAGCAAGGAAGATTGTATGTTGCAATATCCGGGACTGCGGGCTTCTTATTGCCAGGGCGGATTGTATTTTCCGGATGAAATAGCGGTGGAGCCTAACCGCATGGTGCATCACCTGATCGCTTATATGAAAGAGCAGTTGGGACTGCAGTATAAATCCAACACCATGGTGAAATCAGTAGTTTATCAGTTAGATCGGGCCTGGGTAGAAACCGGTAAGGGTGAGCAATTCACTTCTAATTATGTAGTAATCTGTTCAGGAAGGGAATTTAAAACCTTGTATCCCTTCTTGTTTACAAACGCCGGCATTGAGCTGGTCAAGTTGCAGATGATGCAGACTACACCCATGCCTGAATATGAGTTGAAGGGATCTTTCTTTGGCGGACTCAGTATACGTCGGTATGAGAGTTTCCGGGAATGTGGCTCTTTTGAAAAGTTGCAGGCAGCGCAGATAGACAGCCGCTTCAAAAAATGGGGGATTCATGTGTTGTTCAAGCAGGCGATGGATGGCAGTATGATCATTGGTGATTCACATGAATATGCTCCTATTGATCAAACGGATTCATTAGGATTTGAGTACAAGCAGGTGATTGAAGATATCATTCTCCAGGAGGCGCAGCGCATGATCCGACTGCCGCATTGGAATATTGCCAAAACCTGGAATGGGTATTATACACAAAGTAAGGAGCAGGATATTTTCCGCGAATATGCAGATACCAATATCCTGGTCCTTACTGCGATTGGAGGCAAAGGCATGACCGCAAGTCCGGCTGTTGCGGAAAAGACCATTTCACAATGGATCAGTTAGCCTGTTGACGACTGATAATATATTTCGTTAGTTTTTGTTTCAGTTCATCCATTTCGGGAAGGGGTTTGCCTTCGATCTTGGCAGCTTCATCCCAGGTGCGCATGCGGATATACAGATCAAAAAGCGGATCTGATTCAAACGCTTTTGCTTCTGCTTCTTCCATTCTTCCACCCTGGTATTCGAGGGTCTTTTTACTGGCTTCTGAAAGCTGCTCGTAATAGGAAGGATATTTCCAGGTGAGGTAACGTTTGGCGTTCACGTGAGAGGCGATGAGTTTACACATGCGTTCTCCCATCCCTAAGCCCAACAGCCATTCGGCCCCCACTTTTTCATGATCCATTACGCCATAGCCATCCATGGTTTCAGACACATCATAAACAGGCAGGAGATGACCAACATCGTGCAGGAAGGCAGCGAGTACCACTTCATCGTCGTAGCCTTCTTCCATTGCGAGTTGAGCAGCCTGTACCATGTGTTCGAGCTGGGATACTTTTTCGCCTGCATATTCTTCTGCGCCGAATTGTTCGTAAAGCGAGAAGATCTGGTTGGTAAGTTCTTGTGGAGTTGTCATAATTCAAATTTAAAATCAGGAAAGTGAATCAAAACATACAATAACGCAAGTATGCACCCAAAAAGCGCAAGGCGACCCAATAAAGGAATCGCCTCGCGGATTTGGTTGTTTTTAGTTTATTTATTTATCCAGGTAGCTGTGTTTTGAGTATCTTCTCCCTGGCGGGCAACAGCTTCGTTGCGATTAGCACCATTGAGCGCCTGCTCAGACTGAGGATAGATATAACGAATTGGAACTTTGTTGTCATTCAGGTTAGCCGGACCCGGAATTACTTCCGGCATACGGGTACGACGCCATTCAAACCAGCCTTCGAGGCCGTTGAAATAAAGCGCTACCCATTTTTGCAGTGCAATCTTAGAAAGCTTTTCCTGAGAAGTTCCAGTGTAAGCAACCGCAGCCTGTGTCAAATAATCAGCCGGCATGGTCAGGTTGATATTGTACTGCGCAGGAACTACCCCTCTCCAGTATTCGAAGTTGGCATTTATACCATTCAGGTAGTAGGTTTCTGCAGTACCTGTAGTGATGAGTTCTTTTTCGCGTGCTTCAGCCAGCAGGAATTGTAATTCAGCATAAGTCATCAGGAGTGCCTGCGGAGCATCGGGAACTGGTGGGGCCTGACCATTGTCGTTACAAACAAGGCAGGCGAATGTATAACCAACCCGGCTTACACGTTGCGGACCACCATTATAATTCAGTGCATCCACGTCACCCAGTCCATTTGGAATGCCTTCAATTGTTGGAGTGCCCGCAGCAACAGAAGCTTGAGAAGGTCTGCCGAATACATTCAAACGGGGATCATTAAGCGCAGTTAAGCGATCGTCCAATGTTTTACTTACCCGGAATTCATCAAAGGAACCTACGCGGTTTTCATACAAGGGCCATTGGTTGGGAGCCAGTGCCAGGTATTTCAACACTGCATTATCTGCATTCCCGGTAAAGATGGGGTTATTGGCAGGATCACTCACAATAGCCTGCATTTCTGCTTTTACATCTTTTTTGGCAGAAATTCTGAGCAGGTAACGTAATCTCAGTGAGTTCGCCAGTTTTCTCCATTTGAGCAATGCAGATGGGCCACCGCCGAACATGATATCGCCGGCAATGCTGGTTGTGCTAACGGCGAGTATTTCATTAGCAGTTTTCAAGTCTGCCAGAATACCATTGTAAATGGATTCCTGCGTATCGTATTTGGGTGTATAGATAGCATCACTCTTGGCTTTGCCAGCTTCTGAGTAAGGAATATCACCATAGGCTTCAGTAGCCTGGGCAAACATCCAGGATTTCAGAATCAGGGCAACTGCATTGTAACCATTTGTATTATCCGAACCAACTTTCGCAAAAACGCTTTGCAGGTTGCGATAATTATTATAGGTCATGTTCCAGATTCCATTCTGCTCATTCCATAGGTAACGATCTTCGTTAACAAACTGGATTTTAGCATGGTATTGAACCACAATGTTTCCAATACCCCAGGCTTCACCTACCTGCTGGTTCATAGTATTGCGAATAACACCGCTTATCAAAAGATCTGGGTTAACATCAATAGGTACATTACCGGTTGTATTGATCTCTTCAAAGTCTTTGGTACATCCTGCCATCAACCACCCTGCAAGCAGGCATGAACTGGCTATTTTAAACAACTTCATATAATCGAGTTAATGGATTAGATATTATAATTTGAAACTAAGGTTAACACCGTAGCTACGGGTAGATGGGATACTCATGTATTCGATACCCGGTAGTGCAGTTCCACCACTATAGCTCATAGTTTCAGGATCCACATGCGGCACTCTATCCCACAGGAAAAGATTTCTACCCACCAATGTTACGGATGCATTGCGGAAAGGAAGTTTTCCCCAAACCTTATCGGGAATATTAAAGCCTAACTGAAGCTCTCGTAGCTTGATAAAGCTGGCATCATACATTACGCCTTCAGCAATGTTACGACCACCGGTCCAGGCTGTATGCCATTCGCGGGCAGTCACTTTTCTTGTATTGGGGCTGAAAGTACCATCAGCATTCTGCACCACACCTTCTCCGATAACACCATTTCCGGGTTTTGTAAGATCGTATCCATCTGCACGGCCTTCCAGTGTTTCTGTAATGATACCACCTTCGCGGCCTACTACCTGGGTTAAAGAGTAGAGTTCACCACCGCTGCGGATATCAAACAGGAATCCGAATCGTACATTCTTGTAGGTGAAGCTGTTTCTAAAGCCCATCAGCCAATCGGGATTGTAGTTACCCAGGAATATTCTGTTGGTAGTACGAATAGGACGACCATTAGAACCAAACACCATTTGTCCGGCATATTGCCCGGATGCATCATAATATGGTGCATTGGGATCTTTGCTTTGCACGCGTGCAAAACCAATTCCGTAAAGATTACCCATTCTTTCACCTACACGTGCTTCTACACTAACACCCCGACTAGCCTGTACGTAGGTAGTTAAACCATCGCTCAGTTCTTCTACGCTGCTTCTGTTAGCAGACCAGTTTACATCTACGTTCCAGGTGAACTTGTTATTTCTAACAGGCACCAGGTTCAACATTGCTTCGAAGCCATAGTTTTTAATCAATCCTGCATTGATCAGACGGGAACCAAAGCCACTGGTATTAGAAAGGGGAATACTGATAATCTGGTTGATGGTTCTGCTGGAATAATAGGTCAGATCCAATCCAATTCGGTTGTCAAGAAACCTAATATCGGTTCCAAATTCAAGCGCAGAGCTGATTTCAGGCTTCAGGCTGAGGTTAGCGAGGGCACCGGTTTCACCATAAATCTGGGAAGAACCAAACGGTGTACTAGGGTTATAGGCCTGTGTATAAGCTAAAGGATCCGTATCATTACCAACTTGTGCAAAGCTACCTCTCACCTTAAGGAAACTTATAAAATCAGGCAGCTTTACCACTTCACTCACAATGGCACTTAAAGCCACCGAGTAATAATTATAAGAATTATCCTGAACACCAAACGGTTTCAGTATCTCAGGTAAGGTTAAAGCAGTACTCCAGTCGTTCCGATTGGTAAGATCCAAAAATAGCCAGTCTTTGTACCCCACAGAAAAAGATCCATACAAGCTATTGATACGTTTTTCAATAAAGTTGTCTTCGCTAACCAGCGGTATCCTGCTGTTGGTGAGTCTGTAAATGCCGGGGATATTAAGCTGCCCTGCTACGTTTTCAACAAACCTGGTGGACGCCCGCATTTGGTTGCCTCCAAATGTTCCGGTTAAATTAAAGTCCCCAAAGGTTTTGTTGGCTGTAAGTAGAAAGTCAGTGTTTCGTTCTTCATTTGTGATATTAACAAGTCGAAACTGCCCAAAAGGAAAACGCTGGGTACTGAAAGCACGTCGGTATTCCCTTCTTTCCTGGCTCCAGTCGGTAGCAGAACGAAGCTGTAAGTTCAGCCAATCTGTGAATTGATATTTCAAGCTTACATTACCAATAATCCGGTTGTAATACTGACCATTGGTATTCTCCATTACTGTCAGGTAAGGGTTGTCATGGTAGTTATAGTTCCAGCTAAACTGGCGTAAACCTTCCGCACCACGCATATAAAGGCGCTTCATATCTTCTACACGAACTGATGCAGGCAACCAGCAATTGAAGAGATACATAAGGCTTTCTGTACCATAACTAATGGATGGACGGTTATCGCTCTCGCTCTTGATATAACTTACAAAGGCGCGGGCGCTTAGTTTATCGTTAAAGTTATAACCACCGGTAAGAGAAACTGTATTACGTCTAAGATCCGTATTGGGTACGATACCGGTCTGATCCAGATTGGTATAACTCAATCGGAAATCACCATTTTTATTACCACCTACTAAAGCTACGTTGTTGGTAATGGCGCGACCGGTTTGTAAGAAATCCTTCAGATTGTCAACATCCGGAACCCAGGGAGTTGCTGTAATCACTGACCCTGCAGGTGCATTCAGATCACCACCCAAAAACTCGGTAGGCTGACCATTTAAGGTTCGGGGAGAATTGTATTGAGGATAGGATTGTCCGCGAAATGCTGGTCCCCAGCCTTCATCAGTACCATCCGTTAAACCGGCACCTCCACCATTTACAAAA